>JAABRF010000060.1 GCA_011391075.1 Flavobacteriia bacterium
AAACTTTAAACCTTAAACCTTAAACCTTAAACTATTTACTAATTACACCCACATCCACCGCCGGATTTTCCACCATTGGCACCGGAAGCAGCTTCACGATATACTTGGAAAGTGGTTTCATACCTTTCGGCTGAACGTGCCGAAAGTTTCATTTCAGGGTCGTTGAGATTTTGTTTTTCGTATTCTTTTACGGAATTACAGGATGTAATACCTACTAGACCAAACCCAATGAAAAGGGTTTTCAGTGTTTTTTGTAACATGATTTTTAATTTTAGTTGTAATGAAATTGATTGACTTCTATGCCTTTGGACATATGTATTTTTCCTTGGTCATCGATGATGATGCATTCGATCCCTTCCAATTGATTGATGAGATTCAAACCTACATCCACTCCGAGCACAAAAACACCGGTTGCCAAGGCATCGGCTATTTCCGTATGTTTGGCAAAAACCGAAACACTTACCACACCTTGAGCCGGATAACCCGTTCGCGGATCGATGATATGCGCATAGCGAATGCCGTTAAAAACTACGAATTTTTCATAATTTCCCGAAGTTTCTATGGCTGTTTCCTCCAATGGAAAAAATGCAAAAACTTTTTCCTTATTTACCGGATTGATAATCGCTACCGTCCAGGGTTTCCCATCGGGTTGTTTGCCCCAAGAGGTAATGTCTCCCGAAATATTAACCAAACCTGAAGCATTGCCTGAAGCTAGTAACAATTGTTTGATGCGATCAGCGATATACCCTTGACCTATGCCACCGGTTCCGATTTTCATACCTTGTTTTTGCAAATAAACCGTTGTGTCCTTTTCATTGAGAATCAGGTTTTGATAACCTACATTCTGAACCGAATTGCGGATGCGTTCTTCGGAAGGCATTTCTTTCATGCTTCCGTCAAACTTCCATATTCGATCCATGCCAGCCCAGGTCACATCAAATGCGCCATCGGTGAGTTTGGAAAATTTTACAGATCGCTGCAATAGCTCAAAAACTTCGGCGTGCACTTTGACGGGTTGTTTCCCTGCCTGTTGGTTAACCAAGGAAATATCGGAAGTAGGAATCCATTCAGAAATCAACTGTTCGATGCGTTTCAGTTCCTTCACCGACATATCGGCAAATGTTTTACCTTCCGTGCTATCTTTGACAACAACCGTGATTTCGTAAGGACTACCCAACAAACTGTGTTTTTCTTGATACACCATTTGTGCATGTAAAGAAAACGCAGTGAGTAATGACAGTATGTTGATCAGGATTTTCACGATTTTTGAGCCAATGTTATTAACTTTTGAACATATTCGGAAGCTGTGATATTTTCATATCCCATCGAACCCAAAACTTTACCATCGGGTGTAAGTACCAATACCAAAGGAAAAAGACCACTTTTGTTGTATTTTTCGGCTAAAGCATCGTTTTCTTTTGTAAGTGCATCCGATAGTTTGTTTGCTTTTTTTCTTGGAAAATCGGCTTTATACAAAATCCATTGAGAAGCAGCTTCTTTTTTGAAAACATCCGATTGCCAGACATTCGTATCGAGTTTGATACAGGGCGCACACCAGTCGGATCCTGAAAATACCAAGATGATTTTTTTGTTTTCTTTTTTGGCTAAAGCTTTGGCATCTTCAAAATGAGATTGCCAAGTTTGCGCAGTAAGTTGGCTACCCAAAAAGAGCATGACCAACAACATTGAGATTTGTTTCATTTTAGTTTAGTTTTTATGATTATTAAATAAACGGATTAAAATTAAATTATTATTTTTCAAATGAAAATGACCTTGTCTTTTACATTTATTTACACACTTACCCCAAAAAGGTGTCCCACTAAGGCTGTAAGTCCCATGGCAAGAGTACCCCAAACGGTGATTCTCAAAATGGCTTTGAAAATACCAGAGCCTCCTGTTTTAGCAGAAATTACTCCCAAAATGATGAGAAACACAATAGAAAAAGCGTATAAAATGTATTCCATTTTGGATAATGGAGCAAAAAGGGTGACCAACAAAGGGAGAATACCTCCTATACTAAATGCAGCTCCTGATGCAATAGCTGCTTGAATAGGATTGGCTTGACTTATTTCATTAATCCCCAATTCATCCCTGACATGCGCCGCCAAAGCATCGTGAGCGGTAAGCTCTTTGGCAACTTGTAAAGCAGTTTCTTTATGTAAACCCCTACGTTCATAAATTGTTGCTAAAATCTTCAATTCTTCTTCGGGCATAGCTTTTAATTCTTCTGCTTCCCTTTCTATATCAGCTTTCTCAGTATCCGTTTGTGAGCTCACAGACACATATTCACCGGCAGCCATGGACAAAGCTCCGGCAACCAAACCGGCAACAGTGGCTAAAACAATGGGTTCACGAGTGCTACTAGCTGCAGCAATACCTATGGCAATACTTGAAATGGAAATGATTCCATCATTGGCTCCTAAAACGGTAGCTCTTAACCAATTGCTTCGGTGTATATAGTGATTTTCTAAATAGTTATCTATAGTTAACATAGAAGATTGAATTGAATTAGAATTGAATGTGTAATGATTTCTTTACCAACAATACATTTTGGAGTTTCATCCAATAGATTAGTTCAAATCATTTGAACAATGAATGAATATTTCGTAGAAAGTTGAAAATCAAGAATTGAAATAAAAATAAATGGATTAACTTAAGAAGTTATAATTTAAAAAAATTGGAAACTATTTCAACATTCAATTTGATTATAATAAATGCGATTATCTCGAATGCATGAAATAGAATAATTTCTTTAAAGTTTGTTAAACCATATCAGGAGGTTGAATAAATTTGTATTGCTTCAAAAATGAATAAAAGTTAATGTAAAAATAACGTTTTGAAGTCTTTTTAAACCATTCTCTATCTGTTTCATTCTGAGAGTATTCACCAACATTTGACAGGATTAAAATATGATTATCAAATGAATGATGGAAAGGCAAATGTTTATGATGATTATCTAACGGTAAATGTTGAGCAGATTTTTTACCAAAATGCAAACTGACAAATTCAATAACATCATTACCTTCTTTCAAATGTTTTTGAACATGCGTACACATATCACCCAACCAAATCACATCGGAAGGATGAATCTGCATACTCTGTAACAGTATCAGTGAAGAAACAAAAATGAGAATTAAGTTTTTCATTTAATGAGGCAAATATATACTTTTGAACGAATAAAAATGATATTTCGTATTATTTTACATTATTTTTATTACTATTATAATAAATTTTTAAAATCTACAATATTTATAGCAACTCATTGCTTATGTATTTATAGTTTAAACTAACATTTAATATTTTAGAAATTTAGCATATTGGCTCCATCTGTAATAATAAACTTATCATCAAAATCAGTTGCGTTTGTAAATGAAACCCATTTATCGTTCTTTATGTTAATTGTCACTTGTTTTTTTTCAAAAAAATAGGTTTGTTTATCTGTATGGTCTAAAACATAAATAAAACTTGAACTATTTTCATTTAAAACTGCGATTGAATTTACTCCCTTAATTTTTTGATTATGAGTAATAATTTTGGCATTGACATGCATTCCATCAAAAATTCTAACAGCATCTATGATTTCAGCAATTACTTGAACAGTTTTGGAATCTTGGTCTAATGAAGCGCCAATATTCTTAATTTTAGCATGATACACTTTTCCCAAAGAAGATGAAAACTCTATGGTTTGATTCACTTTAAGAGATTCCAATTGCGATTCAAAAACTTGGAGAACTAAGTTAGCCTTATTAATATTCACAATTTCCAAGACCGACTCTGATGTCGATATAAAAGAGCCATTTAATCCGAAAATTTTCTTTACACTACCACTTATAGGTGCATAAATCGGGATAGATGCATAATAATTTCCTGCCAATATTTGTGTTGGATCAATTCCCAAAAGTTCGATTTTCTTTTTCAAACCTTTAAAATTAGCCAGATTACTTTTGTACTCACTTTCAGCTTGTAAATATTTTTTTTCGGAATTTGCATTTTCATTATAGAGTGAAGTCTGACGTTCAAAATCATTTTTCAAATAATTCAAACTTTCATTTAAAGTTGCAAATTCTTGTTGTAGCGATATAAATTCCTGACTCTCAACATAAAATAGGATTTGTCCTTTTTGCACATACTGACCTTCAAGAACATTCAGTTTTTTGATAATTCCGGGCATAAGCGTCGTTACAGCACTTAATTGTGATGGTGGAACTTCTACTATTCCGGCAACTTCTACTATTCCCTCAAAATCAACTTCACTCATTTTTTCCATTTTAATGGATCCGGTTTTTATTTGTTCCGATGTTAGTTTCAAAAATTGTTGTTCAACAACATTTGATTCTTCTGAATTTGATTTATCTGAATTACAAGAACTCAAAATAATCATAGATACTATATTTAATATTAATATTTTATACATTTTAATAAAATTTTATAAGGTTAATTTAAAAAGATTTTATTGGTGATAATACAATTCCAGTTGGATTAAATTGTATTCCAAAACGGCATTTAAGTAATTCAATTCGATTTCTTTTACCTGATCCATGGTCTGTAAGTAATCGAAAAAATCAATTTCTCCTTTTTCATAATTAAGTTGAGCAAATTTTATCAATTGAGGAGCCAACTCAAATTTATTTTTAGAAGCTACACTCATATTCATATCAAGAAACTTTAAATTACCAATCAATTGATTATTTATTGTTTCAAAATCATCTAACGATTTTTCACTTTCTAAAAGTTGAGATTCGTACAAGATTTTCTGTGATTGTACCAACTTATTTTTCCCAAAGAACAAAAGTGGCAATTCAACTCCGACTTGAAAACCCTTCAATGGTTTTGATAATTCAGGACTTATCGATTGAAAATAAGAAATATTGAAATCGGGTAAAAACTCTTGTTTACTTTTTTTCCAATATAACATACTCAATTGTTCGCGTTCTGAATTTAGTTTTTTGGATAGACTATTCTCATAATTATTTGAAAACAAATTCAAAGGAATAAGTTCTAATTGATTGATTGAAAAAACCGTATCGGGAATCAAATTGTAAAAAGTCTGATAATTTGATTGAATTTCGCTAGCTATCAGCGCTTGATTAGTTTTAATTTGTTGCAATTTGGCATCAGCTAATAATTTTTGTAAATGATTGGTCTCCCCAAATTTATTTTTGATATTTTCATTATGGGCAAATTGTCCATACAAACTATCCAAACTTATAAATATTTTTTCTTTATTTTTGAGGTAAACTAACTCGTAATACAAAATAGAGATTTTTTTTGCCAAGTTATTTTTGACCATTTCCAATTCTATAAATTGAGCATCATATTCTTTTTCGGCCAATTTACGTTGATAAAGCAACTTGGTTGGAAAGTCAAAACTTTGTTCAATTCCAACTTCATTGAGTTTATAACCTTCCTGAGAAAAATTATTCTGATTATTGTTTAAATATACATTCGTATTTGTAAACTGTACACTACTTTGAGAGCGAAACTTAGCACTAACTAATTTTGATTCCTCAATTTTCACTTCCTTATTTTTGACAATAGCTTTGTCAATTAAATTTTTTAATTCAAAATTTTCTTGAGCATTCATACTGCCAAAAATTGAGAAAAAGAAAATTATAAGCGTCATTTTCTTGTTTTTAAATTTCATTTTAATATTATGATTATCAAAAATTGCGTATAAAACCGGAAGTACAATCATCGTTAAAAATGTTGATGTAATCAAACCTCCGATTACAACAGTTGCTAATGGTCTTTGGATCTCGGCTCCGGCATTTTGAGATATTGCCATAGGTAAAAACCCTAAAGCCGCAGCTAATGCTGTTAGTAAAACCGGTCTTAAACGTTCTTTTGTACCTTTTATAATTCTTTCATGAATATCATCAATTCCTTCATCTTTTAATTCTTTAAAATGTTCAATCAAAACAATTCCATTCAGTACTGCTATTCCAAATAGAGCTATAAAACCAACTCCGGCTGAAATACTGAAAGGTAAATCTCTAATCCATAAAAAGATGATTCCCCCAACAGCAGCCAACGGGATGGCAGTATAAACCATCAACGCTTCTTTTATGGATTTAAAAGCAAAATGTAAAAGTATGAATATGAGCAATAAAGCTATGGGCAATGCAATTGAAAGTCTTTTTTTGGCACTATTTAGATTTTCAAATTGCCCACCATAGACCACCTTATATCCATCAGGAAGTTCGACTTTTTCTTCAACAATTTTCTTAACATCATTAACTACCGACTGCAAATCACGATTTCTTACATTTACTCCAATTACAATTCTCCTTTGCGTATTATCTCTTGAAATTTTGGCAGGACCTGTTGAATATTTAATTTCAGCTAATTCATGTAATGGTACTTTTCCTGCAATAGGTGTATCTATCCAAAGGTTCATTAAATCATTGATGTCATTGCGTTGCAAATTGTTAAATCTCAAAACTAAATCAAATTGTTTTTCACCTTCAAAAATGGTCCCATATGTTTCTCCAGCAAATCCAGCAGATATTATTCTGTTAATATCTGAAGTATTCAAACCATATTGGGCAATTTTTTCTCTTTGATAAGTAATCGACATTTGAGGTAATTTATCAATTTTATCAACTGAAATATCTGATGCGCCTTCTACATTTGCTATCAAGCTTTCTATTTCATTGGCTTTTGAAAGTAAAACATCTAGATCATCACCAAATATCTTGATTGCTAAATCCGAACGAACTCCTGTAATTAATTCGTTGAATCTCATCTCAATGGGTTGAGTAAACTCCACATCTATTCCGGGAATTATTAATATAGCTTCTTTAAACTTATCAGCCAATTCATCTTTGGTTTTTGCACTTACCCATTCTTTTTTGGGTTTTAATTTTATGATAATATCTGATTCTTCCATTGACATAGGATCGGTTGGCACTTCTGCTGCACCAATTCGACTGACAACTTGTTCGACTTCAGGAAACTTATTAATTAATATTTTTTCAATTTGAGTTGTTAATTCTATTGTTTTATTTAAAGAAGTACCCGTTTTAAAAACGGGTTGAATTACAAAATCACCTTCATCTAATGTTGGAACAAACTCACCACCCATTCTAGTAAAAAGTACTATTGATATAATAAAAAAAGAAAGTGCTATTGATAAAACTATTTTTTTATATTTCAATGCCCAATGTATTGTAGGTTCATATAACCTATTTAAAAAAGCCATAATTCTTGATGAAATATTATTAGGATTATCTTTAGTAGGTTTAATAATCAAAGATGAAATCACAGGAATATAGGTAAAACTCAGCAACATTGCTCCCAACAATGCGAAACTAAAAGTCATTGCCATTGGTTTAAACATCTTTCCTTCAACTCCTTGTAATGAGAGTATTGGAATAAATACTATCAAGATTATTATCTGACCAAAAATAGCAGAATGAAGCATCTTTTTAGTGCTTTTAAGCGTAATCTTATCTATCTCTTGTTTTTGTTCTATTGCTGTTAAATGCTGAATGTTCTGATAACTTTGTGAAATTTTAAAAGCAATAAATTCAACAATAATAACAGCTCCATCTATTATAATTCCAAAATCTATAGCGCCTAAACTCATTAAGTTGGCGTCTATTTTGAAAATATACATCATTGATAGCGTAAAAAGTAAACTTAGCGGGATCACAGAAGTAATTACCAACCCTGATCGAAAATTACCCAATAATAAAACGACAATAAAGATAACTATTAGGCTTCCCAAGATAATATTCTCCTCCACTGTAAAGGTCGTCTTGGCAATTAAATCACTTCTATCCAAAAAGCCATTAATGTAAACTCCTTCCGGTAAAATTTTTTCAACTTCTTTGACTCTTTTATGAATATTATCAATCGTTTTTTTGGAATTTCCATCCTTAATCATCATGATTTGCCCCAACACTTTTTCACCTTCTCCATTGCCCGTAATAGCTCCAAATCTAGTAGCAGAACCCAATCCAACCTTTGCTATATCCTTAATTAAGATAGGTGTATTACCTCTTACATCAACTGTTAAATATTCAATTTCTTCAATTGATTTCAAAAGACTTTCACCTCTTACAAAATAAGCTTCATTGTTTTTTTCTATATAACCGCCTCCAGCAATACTGTTATTCTTTTCCAAAGTATTGTATACCGCATCAATACTTACATTCAATTGTTTTAGTTTGTTGACATCAACAGCCACTTCATATTGCTTAAGGTAACCACCCCAAGTATTTATTTCAACAACACCAGGTATTCCTGAAAGTTGACGTTTCACGATCCAATCTTGAATTGTTCTTAGGTCAGTAATCGAATATTGATTCTTAAATTCATCTTTAACCTCCAATGTGTATTGATAAACTTCCCCCAAACCTGTAGTAATAGGACCCATTTCAGGACTAGCGTATCCTTGAGGAATATTTTCTGCCGCTGTTTTTAATTTTTCAGCCAATAATTGACGTGGAAGATAGGTCCCCATTTTATCATCAAATACAACTGTAACAACAGATAGACCAAATTTTGAAATCGAACGAATCTCTTTGACTCCAGGTAAATTTGCCATTTCCAATTCAACTGGATAAGTTATGAATTTCTCAACATCCTGAGTAGATAAATTTTTAGACGTTGAAATAACCTGAATTTGATTGTTAGTTACGTCTGGTACAGCTCCAATTGATAACTGAGTCAACGAGAAAATACCAAAAAAAACAATACTTGAAGTAAAAAGGAGTACGATTAGTTTATTTTTTAAACTAAATTTAATAATATGTTCCAACATGTTTTTTAAAATAAATATTTAGAAATTAATAGTTGAACCGATTTAAGTAAAAATTCGGTTTGAATAAATTCTATTGATTATTTAAAAAATGGGTGGTTGCATTATTTTAGCACCTTCGTTAAAAAAATAGTTATTGATATAGAAGTATAATGAATCAACAATATCAAGAGATATTGTTACATTTTCATTTTTTTCGAAATTGGAAGGCAAATAGAAAAGGGTTTGAACAGTATCTACAAAATGTTGAAAAGGAAGATGACTGTGTTTGCTATCTTGAGGAAAGTGCTGCATTGCATCTTTTCCATAATGTAAACTGTAAAATTCCAATAAATTATTACCCTCTTTCAAATGTGTTATTGAATGCTCTAATAAGCTACCCAAAGACATGATATCTTGAGGTTTTAATAGCATACTTTGAAAAAGTATCAAACTACTTAAGAATATGATTATTAATTTATTCATTTATTTTTCAAAAATAAATCAAACTTCCTTGTTAATCACTTTTTGTAATCGTTTATAAATATAGTTCAATAAGTTTTACTTATATAAAAAAGGCTTATTTAGTTGTTTTACAAGATTTTGAATGCGTTTTAAAAGAATTATTTGAAAGTTTAAGAAGATATTGAAATTATAAAAGGCCAATTTTAAGATTTTTCATATTCTAATATTGAAGTCATTTAATCCTTTTATTGATTTTTTTAAAGTACTATAATGATATCCTTTTAATTTATTATTCCTCTAAAATATATATTTCACTTCATTCTCTTAAATATAAAAAAATAGTGTTTATAAAAATAATTCACATTTAAAAAAATTTAAATTCATTCTAAATAATTTATATTATTATCATTAAACGAATAATTAAATTTTAATTAACAAAATATTCATTACACATTTATATATATTTGCCAAATATAATTCATAATAATGTCATTTTTACAAAAAACAATATATTTATTATTGGGATTGATTTTTACAATCGATTCCTTTTTGCCTCATTTGCATCACGAGCAATTGGGCGAAAAACTCAATAGTGAAATTCACCACGAGGCACATTCATTATTGGATTATATAAAATTGAGTTTCCATACAGATTTATCAATAAAATATGACAATTCCAATCTCAATGGAACATTAAAAAAACACACAGTATTACATCCTGAGAATTTTACTTTTGGTGATACTTGCCTTTTTTTTCCTTCTAACTTCCCAAATTTCTCAACATTATATGAAAATAAGACTCCATTAACTTATTTTCTTCTTTATATAAATAAAGCAAAACCTTTAAGAGCGCCACCCATTTTTTTTAGTTAATCGCTGAGTTATTTACCTTCCATTTCCAAAATATTAACTTAAAAAAATTTTAAAATGAACGCAACACATCTTCATTTAGTACTTACTCATTTTCCAATCATCGGAACTTTATTGGGTAGTTTAATTCTCATATATGGTATTTTCACAAAAAATACTTCCATTCAAAAATTATCAATGTTACTTTTTATAGCGATGGCACTTGTTGCCATTCCGGTGTATTTAACCGGTGAAGGCGCTGAAGAAACCGTTGAAAAAATATCAGGTGTTTCAGAACAAACAATAAAAGTTCACGAAGAAATGGCTGAAAAAGCTATTGTATTCATGGCAATTTTAGGAGTTCTAACTTTTGTTAATCTTTTTGCCTTAATAAGATCTCTTTCATTTGCAAAAATTTTAACTTACGTGACTTTGATTTTTTCATTGCTTACTTTTGGAATTTATGCAAAAACCGGAAACTTGGGTGGACAAATTAGACATACTGAAATAAGCAATTTAAATACTGCTACTATCGGATCTGTAAATTCAAACCTAGAATCGGAAGAAGATGATGATTAAATAGTAAATATTGTACTACTTTAAATTCCATTGTAATTGTAATAAATTGCAATGGAATTTTTTATTTTAATACTTTTCTTCCCATTTCTTCTTTTTTTCTATCTTTACATTAGTTTTAATACATGATAAAAAAATGCCGGAATCCCAAGACCAAATTCAAGTTTTACTGAATAAAATTGAAATCCTATTGTTTCGTCAAAACGCTTTTAATGCTGAAATTGACGCTTTGAAAAAGGAAGTGGAAATTTTGAAAAACAAAAACTTGACTCAAGTTCTACCTCATGAAAAAGTTGAAAATGTAGTGATCGAAGACACGCATATCAGTATAGAAACACCTCAACAACCTTCAACTCCGATTTCTCCCAAACCTATTTTCACGCCTCATGCTTTTGAAAACATATCCAAAAAAGCGGATTATTTCAATGTGGATAAAGGTTGGGAAAAATTTATTGGAGAAAATTTGTTGAATAAAATCGGGATAGTGGTATTGGTTATAGGTGTTGCCATCGGTGCCAAATATGCGATAGACCATCAAATGATCAGCCCTTTGACCCGTATTATTATGGGCTACATCATGGGATTTGGGTTGATGGGTTTTGCCTTGTATCTCAAAAAGAACTATGAAAATTTCAGTGCAGTTTTATTGAGTGGATCACTTTCTATTCTGTATATCATCACTTTTATGGCATTTAGTTTTTACAAATTGATGCCACAGCATATTGCCTTTGGCTTGATGGTTCTATTTACCATTTTTACAGTATTGGCTGCTTCTCATTACCAACGTCAAGTCATTGCATTGCTAGGCTTGGTAGGTGCTTATGCCGTACCTTTTCTATTGAGTAATGATACCGGAAATGTTCTGTTTTTATATACTTATGTAGGGATTATCAATTTGGGTATTTTGATAATCGCATTTATTAAAAATTGGAATTGGGTCAACATCAGTGCCTTTATATTTACGTGGATGATCTATTTCTCAGTTTTTGAATCTTACTATTACAAAGATCATTTTCCTCTATTATTTGGATTTTTATTGGGTTTTTTCCTCCAATTTTACATCACCTTATTGGCTTATAAATTTTTCAAAAATGAGCGATTTGAAGTATTGGATATTTTCCTTTTATTATCCAATTCCTTTATCTTTTTTGCAGCCGGTTATGCACTTTGGAATAATACAGCTCCATGGAAAGAGGCTTTGGGACTATTCTCCTTGGGCAATGCCTTATTGCATTTTGCTGTGACTTTAGCTGTTTATAAAAGACGTTTTGCCGACCAAAACATGTTTTATTTTGTAATGGGTTTGGTATTAATTTTCCTTACCATTACCATTCCGGTACAATTGGATGGCAATTGGGTAACTATATTGTGGATATTGGAAGCTGTACTGCTCTTCTGGATTGGCAGAACAAAAAAGGTTGGCTTTTACGAAACCCTTTCCTATCCTTTGGTTTTTATCGCCTTTTTCAGTTTGCTACACGACTGGGGTATGTTCAATATTTCGGATTATTCCTATCCTGTTTTCAATCTGAATTTTGCCTCTTCTGCCCTGTTTAGCATTGCCTTGGGTAGTATATTATATATGAATCACAAAGTACCTAAAGATGTACCGGTTGGTGCCATTCCCCATCCAAATTCTTTCCTTTTTTCGCTTTTTGGAATCCTGATGTTGTTGAGTTTGTACTTTACTTTTAGATTCGAAATCTCTCGATATTGGAATCATTTATTTGAATTATCAGGTAGAACCCAAACAGGTGAACAAACTTATCTTTACAATTATCATTTACAATCGTTTGAAGCCCTATGGATTCTCAATTATTCGATTGTTTTCTTTACCGTATTGATTTATATAAACCATTGGTATTTCAAACTGAAGAATTTGGAATTCCTTAGTTTGGTTTTGGGTACCATCAGTATTTTCGTATTTCTGCTTCAAGGATTAAACGAACTCAATAGTTTACAAAATGCCTATTATCAGACGACGTCAGATCCACATTCCAAATCGTATTTTTGGGTAATAATTCGGTTCATTTCTTTTGGAATTGTAGGTGCTTGTTTGTGGATTATTTATAGATTTATCATTAAAAACACTACCGATTCTAAAGTTGTTTTCATCTTTGATTTGATCTTGCATATTACGGTTTTATGGATTTTGAGTAATGAACTTGTTCAAAATTTGGCATTAACCGGTTATAAAAATGTTCACAAATCGGGCTTGAGTATTTTGTGGGGTTTGTATTCCTTTATACTCATTACATTTGGTATATGGAAAAAGAAAAAACATTTGCGATTGGGCGCTATGTTACTATTTGGGGTGACTTTGTTCAAACTCGTTTTTTACGATTTGTCGCATTTGGAAACCATTTCTAAAACTATTGTATTTGTATTGTTGGGTATTCTATTACTCATTATTTCCTTTTTGTACAATAAATATCAAAAATTTATTGAAGAAGATTAAATTAATTTTCAATTGTATTTTCATGAATCGATTCATAGTAGGATTACTTTTAATGGGTTTGAGCCATTTGATTTACGCGCAACAACCCAATTTCAAATATCAAAGAGAGATAAAGGACGTTAAACAAAATTGGAGTAAAATCAGTATTCCCAATGACTTATTTAAAAAACTCAATCCCGATTTTTCAGATATTCGCATCTATAGTTTCAATGATTTGGATACCATTGAAGTTCCCTACTTGCTCAAAATCAAAGATGAAGAACAATCGCTAGAATCAGTATCCTATACTAGCCTCAATGAATCGCATGACCTTGCCAATTATTTCTATACTTTTCAAATTGAGCAACATGTTCCCATCAATGAGATA
>JAABRF010000061.1 GCA_011391075.1 Flavobacteriia bacterium
ATGATTTAAAACCCTTTGATCCATCCAAAAGCATCATTGAATACCAAATGCAATCGCTTCAAAACAAGTTAATAGATAAAACCCTAACTGCTTTCGCCGATGAAACCGCATCAGAATCTATGGCTCCGGGTGGTGGTTCTATAGCTGCGCTAGTAGGTGCTTTAGGCGTTTCTCTAGGTACAATGGTAGCCAATTTATCAGCCAATAAACCGGGATGGGATGATAAATGGGAATATTATTCTGAATGGGCAGTTAAAGGCCAAAAATTAAAAGAGAAATTGTTGTTTTTGGTTGATGAAGATACGCAAGCCTTTAATAAAATTATAGAAGCCCTCAGATTACCCAAAAACTCGGATGCAGAAAAAGCAATCCGTGCTCAAGCCTTGGAACAAGCCACGCAATATGCTACTTCTGTTCCATTTCAAGTGATGGAAAACGCTTTACAGTCCATGGAAATCATGCAAGAAATGACAGAAAAAGGTTTGCAAAATTCTTTGAGTGATGCAGGTGTAGGGATGTTATGTGCCAAAACTGCTGTAATGGGTGCTTATTTTAATGTGCGTATCAATGCCAAAGATTTAAAAGATCGTACATTTGCTAGCAATATTTTAGAAAAAGCAGAAAGTATTTATCAAGAAGCGCTACAGAAAGAAAGTATGGTAACAGAGTTAATTTTTGGAAAATTGTAGCATTCTAAACGATTAAAGAGTAATTCATTTAAAAATAGTATTATGTTGAGATTTTATACACCATTGGTATTTATTGTTTTGTTTGTGGGTTGGGTATTATATAGGTTACTAGTTAAGAAAGATCTCAAGCAAAATTTGAACAATCTATATCTAGGCATTTTTTTTATAGCTATTTGGGGACTTATTTATGTATTGATCTTTAATTAAAAATATCTTCTGATACACTATTCTGATCCAATTGAGTTTTCACTAATGATATTGTAATTAAGCCATGAGAGAAAGAAGTTTGAGATTTTGCCAATATTATACTTTCAAATGCCTAAACCGTATATCAAAGCCTTTTTGAAAGAATCCAAAGAAACAGAATTTTTTTTGCCAAATTATAATTATTGTGTAGCGTTTGATATACAAACATCTTTAGTAAAAAAGAAGTATAATAATTGTGGATTTTTTAAAGGTGAATCCTTTTGTAACTAAAAGATTATTCTTGAGTTCCTAACTAAACATATTATATTGTAATATTATCAATTTTTCCTATACTCATTTAAGGTCATGAGTTAGAAAATAAGATATCAACGTAACGATAAACAAGCGCAGGCCCGGCAAAAATGGCTGGGGTGCAAAGGCAGTGAATGGTTTTTTTACATCAACTCATGGATGGTAATATAAACGTCCAAAAAAACCAGAGCGAGAGGTTTTATTTTTGCCTTGATTTTTTGTAACTTTTTGATCAAGCAAAAAGTTAAACTAAATAACAAGTACGTATTTAACGTTTTATATGATGTGTTCTCGATCCTAATTTTTTTAAACAATGAATAAATATAGCTATATTCTAATTATTACCCTTACTTTTGCCGCTTCTTGTAAATCAAAGCATATGCAGCATAGTGAAATAAAGGTACCTACAGTTGCCAAAAAAGATAAAGCGTTTAATACCCACGGAGATTATAGAGTAGATCCATATTATTGGTTGAACGAAAGAGAGAATCCGGAAGTGATTGCTTATTTGGAAGCTGAAAACAAATACTATGAAAGTCAAACTGCTCATACCATGGCTTTTCAAGATAAATTGTTTGAAGAAATGAAAGCCCGTTTGAAAGAAGATGATGAAAGTGTACCCTACAAAAAAAATGGGTATTACTACATCACCCGATTTGTGAAAGGCGGACAATATCCCATATACTCCAGAAAAAAGGATAATTTGGAAGCTCCCGAAGAAATCATGTTTGACGTCAATGCCATGTCGGAAAATCATGAATTTTATCAATTGTCCGGAGTCAATGTTAGTCCCGATAATCAATTGGCAGCTTTTGCTATCGATACTGTCAGTCGTAGATTGTACAATCTTCAAATCAAAAACTTAATTACAGGTGAAATCTATCCTGATGTAATTGCCAATACAACAGGTGGAAGTGTTTGGGCAAACGATAATAAAACTTTGTTTTACACCCGTAAAAATCCGACTACACTTCGCAGTGAAAGCATATACAAACACATATTGGGAAGCGATCCTGCTCAAGACGTCGAGGTCTTTTTTGAAAAAGATGATACCTTTAGTGTCTATGTAACCAAATCCAAATCTGAAGAATATTTGATCATCAATTCATACAGTACTTTATCTACTGAATATCAAATATTAGACGCCGATACTCCCGAAGGTGAATTTAAAATGTTTCAAAAACGAGAAAGGGATTTGGAATACGATATTTCTCACTACGGGAATAGTTTTTACATTTTGACCAATAAAGATAAAGCTACCAATTTCAAAGTAATGAAAACGTCGGAAACGGCAACTTCCAAAGAAAACTGGATGGATTTAATTGCTCATAGAGAGGATGTTTTATTGGAAGATATGTCACTTTTTAAAGATTTTATGGTTTTGGAAGAACGCAACAACGGTTTGAATAAAATCAGAATCATTCGTTGGGATGGTAAAGAAGACTATTATTTACCGTTTAATGAGGATACTTATTCGGCTTCTACATCAGCCAATCCCGATTTTGAAACGCATTTGTTGAGATATACTTACAATTCACTTACAACACCTGCATCTGTCATTGATTTTAATATGGATGACAAATCTTTTGAGATTAAAAAAGAACAAATCATCTTAGGTGGAAAATTTGATAAAAACAATTATACAAGCGAACGACTTTGGGCAACTGCTCAAGATGGGAAGAAAATAGCCATTTCTTTGGTTCGAAGAAAAGATACACCGCTTTCTCCCAAAACACCATTGCTTCTTTATGCTTATGGCTCGTATGGCTATACCATTGATCCCAATTTCAGTAGCACAAGATTGAGTATTTTGGATCGTGGATTTATTTTTGCTATTGCTCATGTAAGAGGCGGACAATATTTGGGTCGTACTTGGTATGATGATGGCAAATTATTGCAAAAAAAGAACACGTTTACTGATTTTGTCGATTGTAGTAAGTTTCTCATTGAAAAAGGCTACACGTCACCTGCTCATTTATACGCTGAAGGTGGTTCGGCAGGTGGTTTATTGATGGGAGTTATAGTTAATACCAATCCCGAATTATATAACGGAATCATTGCACAGGTTCCATTTGTAGATGTCATCACTACGATGTTGGATGATTCTATTCCATTGACAACAGGTGAATATGATGAATGGGGAAATCCCAATGACAAAGTGTACTATGATTATATGAAATCCTATTCTCCTTATGATCAAGTAGCGGCACATGATTATCCCAATATGTTGGTTACAACCGGATTACATGATTCGCAAGTACAGTATTTCGAACCGGCAAAATGGGTTGCCAAATTGCGAGATTTCAAAACCAATAACAAGTATTTACTATTGCATACCGATATGGAAGTAGGTCATGGTGGTGCTTCTGGTCGATTTGACGCAATCAAAGAAATAGCCAGAGAGTTTTCTTTCCTATTGGATTTGGAAGGAATCAATGAATAATTTTTTTAATTTTTTCATCAAATAAATAATCTAAAGAGGTCACTGTTAATTGGACCTCTTTTTTTGTTTATTTGTAGAACTTTATAGGATTTTAATTTTTTAAATTATGGGACTATTTTCAGCCTTAATTGGAAACGCCGGAAGTGTTTCTAATGAACAACTTGCCAAAAATTACAGCAAATTACTATTGGAAAATGAAACCATAGAAATGGGTTTCAAATTGATAAGAGATACTTTTATTTTCACAAACAAAAGATTGATTCTCATTTATATCCAAGGAGTAACAGGTAGTAAAACAGAATATTTTTCAGTGGGTTACAAAAGCATTTCCAGGTTTAGTATAGAAACTGCCGGAACCTTTGAACTCGATGCAGAATTGAAAATATGGATAGCCAGTGAATTACAACCCAGTATCGTCAAACAATTCAATAAGTCTGTGGATGTTTATGAAGTGCAAAAAGTTTTAGCAAACTATGTATTATAACGTGTGACTAACCTTTATTTTTTCTTTGCACTGATTTGCTCCAATTGTTTTTCAATATGCATATCAGTCAACAAGGTATAATTGTGAACGATCTTACCGTTTTTGTCAATGATAATCGTTCTGAGAAAATCTTTTGAAAGAAAATCATGTCCTTCACTCACATTTGAGAGATAAAATTGATTGGGCAAATTGGGATGAGACACTTTTAAGTTCTTTTTATCAGCATAAATGCCTATAAATTCAATATCAGGAAAATTCCCAGAGAGATATTTTACCCTTTTTATTATATAATCAGTATCTGATTGATCACCCGACCAAAAGTAGACCACTGATGGTTTTCCTTTGATTAATTGAGATAAAAGTTGGGTATTTTGATTGGGCCCTACGATTTGAAAATCCTTAAATTTTGAATCTATAGGAAGCTTTTCTTTGAGTATTACGATTTCTTTGATCTTATTTACAAGTATTTCATCAGTACAATTCTTGTAAAATAAATTTAAATTTTCAGAATTAAAATCTCCTTTGGATTTAAACAAACAATTAAACATTTCTTGATAAAGGAGTCTATTTTTCAACTCTTGATTATCAATTTTTTCAACAATAGAATTCAAAAGTATTTTCTTAAAATTATCATCTATGCCTTTGAATTCGTTTTGGGTATTAGCGTCATTATACAAATAGGAAGAAATGTAATTTTGATAGGCATAATAAGCAATTAAATCAGCATCATTCAAATTTACATTCTTTCTGAAATTGTAAAACTCGGGTGACACTGTTAGAATGCTGTCGTTTTGAGTTAGTTTCTGATGATAGTAGGGGTAAAGCTCTTTAAATCTATACAATGGGTATGTAACAGCACCTTCAGCCAATTTCTTAAAACCACTACTGATGTTGGGAGACATTTGCAAAAACTGAGTCAAAGTGTTGAAATTACGACTGTATGCCTCTTCATATTTGGCATTAAACTCATCTTCTGATAAAGGAAAATAGGAGTAAAAGTTATCCATTTCCTTTTCATTCATTAAAAACACGCTGAGTAAGAAATCATTTTTTTCTGAACCAATTCCGTCGAAAACCAGACTTTCGTCAAAATCCCAAGTGTTTAATCGGATTCTGATGCTGTCTTTGGGTTCAAAAAAAACGTATTGAAACTCATTACCGTGTTTGAAAAAGTATAGTCCGGGTTGCAAACTATCATAGTATTTTTCAAATGTGTTATTGGCGTTCAACTTGATGCTGTCCATCACGTTTTCATTTTGCATCAAAATGACATACTCAGAATTGGGATTTAGAATTTCACCTCCAAAATATACCCTATTCTTATTCTGAGGTTTCTCACAACTCATGAGAACCAACGTAAATAAAAAAGAAAAGCCTATGTTTTTCAATTGTGGGAAAAATTAAGTTGATTACATCTACCTATTAATTATTTTGTAAATGTTGAGACAAATGTAAAACACTTGCATTTAGTTTGTTGTTAATAGCTTGTTAAATAAGTGCAAAGCCAGACAGGTAGCCTATAGGTCAAGTAATTGAAGTATTTTGAATGATAGTTTTATGATTCAATATTTCAAAAATTTAAATATAATTTCTTTAAACAATATTCTGATTTTCAAATTCGGTTTAAATAGTTTAATTTCGCCGTCTGAAAATCACATCACATGTTAACAGTATCTAATTTATCCGTCCAATTTGGAAAAAGAATCCTTTTTGACGAAGTTAATGTCAAATTCACTCAAGGCAATTGCTATGGCATCATTGGAGCCAATGGTTCGGGAAAATCTACTTTTCTCAAGATCATTTCCGGTAAAATGGAAGCATCCAATGGACATGTGCATCTCGATAAAGGCAAAAGAATGTCGGTTTTAACCCAAGATCACTTTGCATTTGATGCTTATCCTGTGTTGGAAACTGTTTTGGTAGGAAACAAACCCTTGTTTGAAATTAAAAAGGAAATGGATAGCATCTATGCAAAACCCGATTTCTCTGATGCTGATGGCGTTAGAGTAGGGGATTTGGGCACTCTTTTTGATGAAATGGGTGGATGGAATGCAGAAAGTGATGCTGCTAATCTTCTTTCTTCATTGGGAATCAGGGAAGATAATCACTATACTTTAATGGGTGATTTGGATAATAAAATGAAAGTTAGGGTTTTATTGGCACAAGCCATCTTTGGAAATCCCGATGTATTGATTATGGATGAGCCTACCAATGACCTCGATTTTGAAACCATTGGTTGGTTGGAAAATTTCCTTGCCAATTACGAAAACACAGTAATCGTTGTTTCGCATGACCGTCACTTTTTGGATGCGGTTTGTACCCATATTTCCGATATTGATAGAGGAAAAATAACCCATTTTTCAGGAAATTATACTTTTTGGTATGAATCCAGTCAATTAGCGGCACGTCAAAGAGCCCAACAAAATAAAAAATCGGATGAGAAAAAGAAAGAATTGGAAGAATTTATCCGTCGTTTTTCTGCCAATGTTGCCAAATCCAAACAAGCAACCAGTCGTAAAAAAATGTTGGATCGTTTGAATGTAGATGAAATCCAACCTTCCAGTCGTAGATATCCTGGTATTTTCTTTGAACAAGAACGCGAAGCTGGTGATCAAATTCTCAATGTTGAACATTTAGCCAAAAGTATTGATGGAGATGTTTTATTCAAAGATGTTCATTTTAACCTCAACCGAGGTGACAAAGTGACTATTATATCTAGAGATTCCCGAGCAGTAACAGCCTTATACGAGATATTGGCAGGTAAAATGGAAGCTGATTTTGGTTCTTTCCAATGGGGCGTAACTACCATTCAATCTTATCTACCCGTTGATAATACTGATTACTTTGAAAATGAACTCAACTTAGTGGAATGGTTGAGACAATACGCTAAAACTGAAGAAGAAAGAGAAGAAGTATACTTGAGAGGATTTTTGGGCCGTATGCTATTCAGTGGTGAAGAAGCCTTAAAACAATCAAGTGTCATATCAGGAGGAGAAAAAGTGCGATGTATGTTATCCCGCATGATGATGGTTCGAGCCAATGTATTGATGTTGGATGAACCCACCAACCATTTGGATTTGGAATCCATTCAGGCTTTTAATAATTCACTTACCAAATTCACAGGTACCGTCTTATTCAGTACCCATGACCATGAGTTTGCTCAAACCGTTGCTACACGTATCATAGAACTCACCCCAAAAGGTGTCATCAACCGATTCAGTACTTTTGACGAATATTTGGAAGACCCCAAAGTGAAGGAATTGAGAGAGGAAATGTATGGGTAAATTGAATTGATTTTTACATCCTAAAGTATATGAACCAATAGAATGTTTTCATGAACTCAGAAGATTTTTACATCAAACTTAAATCAACATTAGAGGAAACCACTACATTTCCCACTACTTATATGTATAAGTTTATAGTTCCATTTATTCCCGATAAAATCAAACAAGTTGAAAACCTTTTCAATCATCTTGGAGCAGTTATCGAAATCAGAACTTCAAAAAATGGAAATTATGTCAGCGTTTCAATTCAAGTTAGCATGAAAAATTCGGAACAAATCATTCAAAAATACAAAGAAGCAGCGCTTATAGAGGGCATAGTTTCATTATAGCCATTTTGTTGTGATTGTATTTCAAACTTAGATCAAACAAAAAGTTCCAATTGGTTGGTCTAATTCTTAAGTAAATTGCTTGTTGAGATGCATTTGAATTTTTAGAACCCACCAAATTTTAAATTTTCTATTTTTTTTAACTACCTATCAAAAACAAACCAACTATTTTCGCGTACTTAAATAGAATATGTTATTTTTGTAGTTTTTGTTAAAACAATTAACTCATGTCTAAAAAAAGTTTTAATCTAGGATTAGTCCTCTCTATCATTTTATCCATTTCAAGTTTTGCCCAAAAACAAAAAGATGCCGTTCTTTTTACGGTAAATGGTCAAAAAATTTATGTTTCCGAATTTTCAAGGGTTTATGAAAAAAATCTTTCCTTAGTCAATGATCCCAATCAAAAGGATATCGACAACTATTTAAACTTGTACATCAATTACAAATTAAAATTACAAGAAGCCTATCAATTGAAAATGGATACTGTGGGTGCTTATAAAAGGGAATATGCCAAATATGAAAATCAATTGATTCAACCTTTTTTGAAAGATGAAAATCTGGAATTGGATTTAATTAATGAAGCCTATGAAAGAAGTAAAAAAGAAGTCAATGCCAGTCATATTCTCGTCAAAATTGAAAAAGGAGAAGATACTTTGGTGGCATTGAAAAAAATCAATCATATCAAAGAAAGAATTGCCAAAGGTGAAGATTTCGCAAAATTGGCGAGAGAACTTTCCAATGATCCTTCTGCAGCTAAAAATGGTGGTAATTTAGGTTATTTCACTGCATTTCAAATGGTTTATCCGTTTGAAAATGTCGCTTATAAAACTAAAGTAGGAGAAGTTTCAGAACCATTTAAGACCCAATTTGGATACCACTTGGTAAAAGTTCACGACATCAGAGATAGCAAAGGAGAAGTAGAAGTTGCTCATATCATGCTGAAAGGTGATTATGATCAAAACCAACCCTTGATTGATAATATCAAAAAACAACTCAACGAAGGTGCTGATTTTACCGAATTGGCTAAAAGCTACTCCCAAGATGGTGGAACATCCAAAAATGGAGGCTTATTGCCTCGATTTGGTAGTGGTAGAATGATTCCTAGCTTTGAAACAGTTGCTTTTTCTCTTCAAAATGAAGGTGATATTTCCGAACCTTTTAAAACTGAATTTGGATGGCATATCATCAAATTGATTAAAAAATATCCTATCGGAACTTTTGATGAAATGAAAGCTTCTCTTAAACAAAAAGTTGATCAAGGCCAAAGAGCCCAATTTATGGGAAATTCTGTTGCTAAAAGACTGATGAAAGAATATCAATTTGACATTAAAACGGATAAGCTGAATGCCTTTTCTCTACCTGAATGGGAGCAAAATGCGTCACTGCAAAATAAGGATTTACTGATGACTATTCAAGGTCAAAAATTTAGCGTAAATGATTTTTATACATATTACTTGAAAGATAAAAATGTACCCTATATCAAAACCTTTGATCGTTTTAAAGAAGAAAAGGTAATGGAAATATATATAGCTCAGTTACCTGAAAAAAATCCGGAACTGAAAGAAACGATGAAAGAATACCGCGAAGGTTTGTTGCTTTTTGATTTGATGCAAAAGAAGATATGGGACAAAGCTGAAAAAGATTCACTTGGATTACAAGTGTTTTTTGATGTTCATAGATCCAATTATCAATGGGGTGAAAGAGCTAAAATGGCAGTTGTGACTCTGAAGTCTCAAAATGCTGATGCGATCCTTGAAGCGCTTAAAAATCAGGTTGAGAATGATTCCATTTGGAATTTGTTTAAAGATGTTGATTTGATTGATATCAGAGATGAAATTCAGGAAACTTCAAATGATAAATTTCCAACTCAGTTGAATAAATCGGTAGGTTCTTACACAATTGTGCCTGTTGGAAATCAATTTAAACTTTTCTATATCAAGGATATATTACCTATTGGGAATAAAGAATTAAAAGAAGTGAGAGGTAGGGTAATGAGTGATTACCAAGATCAATTGGAACAAGATTGGGTGAGTGCACTTAAAAAACGTTTTCCAGTAAAAATTAATCAGAAATCACTTAAAAAACTTAAGTTAAAATACAAAAATTAAATAGTATTCTATTGAACAACAAGACCTTCATACTGTGGATTTTGATTTTTGGAATGTTCTCTTCATGTGAATACTTCCAATTGAAAGATGCCAATCATGAATCGGATGAAGTAGCCCGAGTAGGAGACAAAGTCTTGTTGAAAAGTGATTTAAAAGGGCTTATTCAGCCAAGCATGTCCGAAAATGACAGTTTGAAAATCACTCAAAATTTTATAGAGAGTTGGGCGAGAAGAGAGATTATTTTACAGAAAGCCAAGTTCAATCTGGCCAAAGAACAAGAAGATGAATTGGAAAAAATGATTGAACAATACAAAGAAGATTTGTACATCAATTCATACAAAGCCAATTTAGTATCTCAAAATATCGATACAATTATCAAAGATGAAGACATCAGGACTTTTTATACAGCCAATAATCAAATATTTAAACTCAATGAAGATTTATTGAGGTATAAAATGATCAGTTTTCAAACCAATGATAAGAAAGCTGCTCAAATGAAAGAATTGTTGAAGAAAAATGATTCTTTAAGCAATAACACTTTGTTAAAAGGTGATTTTCTATTCCAAAGTATTCAAATGAACGATTCACTTTGGATAAAACATACCGAGTTTATCAACAAATACGAATTTGCCAAAAACATTGATAAAGAACAATTACTGCAATCAAATAAAGTTCTAGAATACAAAGAAGGAAAAATAACACATTATATTTATGTAAAATCGGTTTTGAGAAGAGGTGAAATTGCCCCTTTACTTTTTATCAAAAATGATGTTGCAAAAATGTTAATTCATCAGAAAAAACTCAAGTATTTACAAGATTTAGAAAACAAACTTATTCAAGAAGCCATTCAAAACAACACATATGAAAAATATTAATTTAAGAAAATATCTTTTTTTATCGCTAACCATTTGCGGAATTTCCGTTTTTTCCCAACAAAGAATTAAAGTTGACGGCGTAATTGCTGTAATTGGAAAACATATCGTTCTACAATCAGATATTCAAAAATTTAAAATTGAATTGGAACAATCCGGTGAAACTGTATCTGGCATTACCGATTGCGAAATCATGGAACAAATGATGCAACAAAAATTATTGGCTCATCATGCCGAAGTGGATAGTTTGTTAGCGACTCCTGAATCAGTAAAATCTACTGTAGACAGAAAATTGGATTATTTCAAACAACAAGTGAAAAATGTTGATGAATTACCCAAAATATGGGGTTTTGATACCATGGAAGAATTGGAAGAGGAGTTGGTTCGAATCGAAATCGAACAATCATTAATCGGTCAAATGCAGCAAAAAATCACCGAAGATGTAAGCGTAACTCCCGATGAAGTACGTAATTATTTCAATAGCTTGAAAGAATCCAAGAATTTACCCGAATTTGCTACCGAAGTTAAATTATCTCAGATTGTTCTCAATGTTAATCCATCTCCACTCGAAGTGGAAAGGGTTATTAACGAACTTGCTACTCTAAAAACCGAAATAGAAGGTGGTGCCAATATGAAAATGAAAGCGATTTTGTATTCGGATGATCCGGGTGTTTCTCAAAATGGAGGATTGTATACCATTACCCGTGATGCACAATTCATCAAGGAATTTAAAGATGCAGCATTTTCATTAGATGAAGGTCAAGTATCTGAACCATTTGAGTCTATGTATGGGTATCATATTGTTAAAGTCGAAAAAATAAGAGGTCAAGAAATTGACGTTCGTCATATTTTGATCCAACCCAAGATTTCTGAAATGGAAAAGTTATTGATCCAGCAAAAAATGGACAGTATCAAAGGGCAAATTGCTTTGGGTAAATTGAATTTTGAGGAAGCTGTCAAATTGTATTCTCAAGATAAATTTACCAATAAAAACAAAGGAATCATCATCAATCCTTACACCAATGAAACTACATTCAAAATCAGTGGTGAACAGTTTATGAGAGCTTTCCCAAACCTTCATACTCGCGTATTTAACCTCAATCAAGGCGACATGAGCGAAGTTTTCTACGATGAAGATATGGAAGGCAATAAAATGTTTAAATTGGTTATGATGAAAGAAAAAATTGAATCCCACACAGCCGATTTTTCAATAGATTATGTCAAAATTCAAAATTTGGCATTAACCAAAAAAAGACAAGAAACGGTTGAAAAATGGATCAGCGAAAAAGTATTGGATACCTATATTAAAATAGATGACCAATACAAGGATTGTAATTTTTCGGTCAATTTCCAAAAGAATATTTAATTTCTAATCACCCTGAGCGAAACGACGCATTGAGCTTGTCGAAATGTCGAAGGGCTAATTTCTAATCCGATAGCTACCGGAATCTAATTTCTAATTTCTAATTTCTACTTTCAAATGTCCGATGTAAAAGCAGCTCAAAGATTGGTTGAAAAATACAACCAACTGAAATCTGAGATTTCAAAAGTAATTGTAGGTCAGCATGAAGCTGTAGATCATGTATTGTTGTCAATTTTTGTTGGTGGACATTCTCTATTGATTGGTGTACCCGGTTTGGCCAAAACACTTTTGGTGTCAACAGTAGCCAAAACATTGGGACTTGATTTTAAACGCATACAATTTACGCCCGATTTAATGCCTTCAGATATTGTAGGAAGTGAGATTTTAGATGAAAATAGAAAGTTTCAATTCATCAAAGGTCCTGTTTTTGCCAATGTGATTTTGGCAGATGAAATAAATCGTACACCACCCAAAACCCAATCGGCTTTGTTGGAAGCTATGCAGGAAAAATCGGTAACTATTGCCGGGATTAATCATCCTTTATCAATGCCGTTTTTTGTATTGGCTACCCAAAACCCAATAGAGCAGGAGGGAACATATCCTTTACCTGAGGCGCAATTAGACCGTTTTTTGTTTTCAATAAATCTGGATTATCCTAGTTTTGCAGAAGAAGTGGATATTGTCAAATCGACTACTAATGATACTGTTGCACAAGTTAATAATGTTTTTAGTGCCGACGAAATCATCGAATTCCAACATTTGATTCGTCGCATTCCCGTAGCCGATAATGTAATTGAATACGCTGTAAATCTGGTGAGTAAAACCCGTCCCAATTCGCCAAATGCACACGAAATGGTCAATAAATACATCAGTTGGGGTGCCGGTCCTAGAGCTTCTCAAAACTTGATTTTGGCGGCCAAAGCGCATGCTGTTATGAAAGGTAAACTTTCTCCTGACAAGGAAGATGTTAAGGTAGTTGCTTATGCTGTATTACACCATAGAATAGTCAAAAATTACAAAGCAGAAGCCGAAAGAGTTACTGAAAAAATGATTGTTGAAGCACTTTTGTAATTTTTTTTTGTGATTTACAATGAGATATAAATCTTTATTTGAAAATCATTAATTTAATTACCTAAACCAACTGAAAAATCCTCCTGTTTTCTTTTTGGATTCCAATGAATCTTTTAATTCTTTACCAAATC
>JAABRF010000062.1 GCA_011391075.1 Flavobacteriia bacterium
ATTTGGCACAACAACAAGAATTGGGTTATACTGCCAAATCACCACGTTGGGCGATTGCTTACAAATTTAAAGCAGAACAAGCAATTACCCAATTTTTAAGTGTTGATTATCAAGTGGGTAGAACTGGAGCTATCACTCCTGTTGCCAATTTAAATCCGGTACAATTGGCAGGTACTATCGTAAAAAGAGCTTCGTTGCATAATGCCGATCAAATAGCCAAATACGATTTGCGTATTGGAGATTTTGTACAAGTCGAAAAAGGCGGCGAAATTATTCCCAAAATTGTAGGAGTTGATTTATCTCAAAGAAAACCTGATTCACTACCTATTGAATTTATTGAAAATTGTCCTGATTGTCATACAAAATTGGTAAGAAGTGAAGGCGATGCCAAGCATTATTGTCCCAATTTTTATCATTGTCCTACCCAAATCAAAGGCAGAATCGAACATTTTATCAGTCGTAAAGCCATGAATATTGATGGTTTGGGAGGTGAAACAATCGGGTTGTTATATGATGCCGGATTGATTGGGAATTATGCAGATTTATACGAACTTAAAGAAAGTCAGATTATTCCTTTGGAAAGAATGGCTGAAAAATCTGCCCAAAATATTGTAGCAGGTATTTTGCAATCCAAACAAATTCCCTTTGAAAAGGTATTATACGCTTTGGGAATCAGATATGTGGGTGAAACTGTTGCTAAAAAATTGGCAAAATATTTCAAATCCATAGATAGAATCATGACGGCCAATCAAGAAGAGTTACTAAAAGTAGGGGAAATAGGAGAGAAGATTGCTCAAAGTGTTTTGGAATTTTCAAACGATCTTTGGAATATTCAGTTGATAGACAGACTCAAACAGTACGGAGTGCAATTGGAGATGAGTAGTGAAGCACAACTGAATATGAGCCAAAAATTAAATGATAAAAAATTTGTCGTTTCCGGTATTTTCGATAAATTTTCAAGGGAAGAACTAAAATTATCCATTGAAAACAATGGAGGAATCGTGGCAAGTTCTATTTCAAAAAATACAGATTTCGTAATTGCAGGTGACAAAATGGGACCAGAGAAACGTAAAAAAGCAGAATCTCTTGGCGTACCGATTATTACGGAAGATGCTTATATTTTAATGATTTCCTAATCTCAAAATTAAAGGTATGCAAGTTTCATTTTGTAAAAAGTACGATTTTTATAAAAATGTAGGATGAGATTTGTGAGAAAAACATGTTCCAGTAATTTTAAGAATCCATACCTGCAGCTATATCCCTATACTATCAAAAAAAACACTAATTTTGAAATCTTTTAAATGTTAATTTCATAATTATGAAGATCAAGTTTTTAATCCCACTTTTTACCCTTATTATTGTCCTTACCTCTTGTAAAACCCAACAAATCAACACAACTGAATCTACTCCAAATTTAGCCAAAATTCAAGGAGGCATGTGGATTCCTTCCGAACTCAAAGGGAAGAACGAAGCTGAAATCAAAACCTTAGGTGGAAATTTAACAGCTGATGATATTTACAGTATTGATAAACCTAGTATCAAAGATGCTATTGTACATTTTGACGGTGGTTGCACAGCCGAAATTATTTCCAATCAAGGCTTGATTTTGACCAACCATCATTGTGGTTATGACGCCATCCAATCTCATTCAAGTGTCGAACATGATTACTTAACGGATGGTTTTTGGTCTGAAAATTTGAATAATGAATTGCCAAACCCTGGTATGTTTGCTACCATAATTGTAAGTATGACCAATGTTACCAATCAAATATTTGCCAATACACAAGGTTTGAAAGATTCGGAATTGGATAAGATATTGAAAAAAAACATGAATCAGTTGAAGTCAAATACAATAATTGAATCTTGGCAAAAAATTGAGATTAAAGCTTTTAGTAATGGAAATGAATACTATCTTATTGTGAGTGAAGTGTTTAAGGATGTACGATTGGTAGGAGCGCCACCTTCTTCCATTGGCAAATTTGGAGCCGATACCGATAATTGGATGTGGCCAAGACATTCTGGAGATTTCTCTTTATTTAGAATTTATGCCGATGCCAACAATCATCCGGCAGATTACAGCGAAACCAATGTTCCATATGTGCCCAAATATTTCATACCTATCAAAACAAGTGGTGTTGAAACCGGTGATTTTACAATGGTGTTAGGTTTTCCAGGTCGTACAGATGAGTATTTGCCTTCTGTTGCTATAGATCAGATTGTCAATAAATTAAA
Source organism: Flavobacteriia bacterium (assembly GCA_011391075.1). Classification (GTDB taxonomy): domain Bacteria; phylum Bacteroidota; class Bacteroidia; order Flavobacteriales; family Flavobacteriaceae. Next base: position 2,233 of record JAABRF010000062.1, read on the forward strand.
TCCTGATAAAATTGCCATTCGAGAAGCTTCTTTGGCAATCATGGATAAATACATGCGTCAAGATTCTCAAATTAAGATTCAATATGCATCCAAATATGCAGGTATTGCCAATTATTGGAAAAAATGGATTGGAGAAACTCAAGGTTTGACCAAGACCAATGCAGTAGCCAAGAAAAAATTATTGGAAAACGATTTCCAAAATATAGTAAATCAAAAAGGCATGACAACTTATCAAAATTTACTTTCCGATTTTGAAACCTTGTACGATGAATATGGCGAAAAAGCACAAGAACGGGATTATTTTGTTGAAATATTTTTACGAAATGTGGATGGTCTTTTTTTGACATATAGGTTATATCAGTTGGAACAAGTTAATGAAAAACAAGGCGTTGAAGCTTATTTAAATGAAAAAGATAAATTGATGGAAAGTTTAAAAACGTTTTATAAAGATTTTAACGTCAAGTTAGATCAAGATTTGTTTGCCAAATTAATGTACCTCTACGATTCCAAATATGCCAAAACCAAAATCAGTGAAGAAGGACGGCGTATGCAGTGGATCAATAAAGCCAATGAATTGTATTCTAAATCCAATATCTTAACTTATGAAGGTTTAAATTCAATTTTAAATGGAAATTCCAAAAGCCCACTTTCAATTTTGACTGAGGATCCGTTATATGCTTTTTCTAAAAGCTATATTTCTAGATTTACTTCGGAATTGAACCCTAAATTTTTAGAATCTAAATCTAAAATTGATATTGTTCAAAAGGAATATACCAAAGCATTAATGGAAGTTTTTCCGGATATGCGTTATTTCCCGGATGCAAATAGTACTTTACGAATTACTTATGGTCAAGTAAAAGGGTATGAACCCAGAGATGGGGTAAGATATGAGCCAAAAACTTATTTGGAAGGTATTATGGAAAAATATATTCCCAATGATTATGAATTTGATGTTAGTAAAAGACTGATAGATTTACACAAATCAAAAGATTACGGTACATACAGCGAAAATGGTCAACTACCAATTAATTTCATTGGGACCAATCACACAACAGGTGGCAATTCAGGAAGTCCGGTTTTGGATGCAGATGGCAATCTTATCGGTTTGAATTTTGACCGTGTATGGGAAGGTACAATGAGTGATTATTTTTACGATGCACAAATTTGTAGAAATGTCATGGTAGATGTACGGTACATTTTATTTGTAATAGATCGATATGCTGGAGCCAAACGACTTATTCAAGAAATGAAATTGGTTCAATAATTTTTTTGACCAATTTATTCGAAGCGTTTATAAAAGGTAATGTCAAAATGACACAAAAAATCAATTGGCAATAAAATTGCATGTTGTATTGCTGATTTAGTTAAAATGATAATAATATGAGTAAACATAAGGAGCAGAAAAAAAACAAACCTGAAATAGAAATAGATGAGAAAATTGAGCAAGAATCTGATATACAGAAAGATGCATCTAAAGACTCTTCATTAGAAAATACTGAAACATCATTTGATGAACAATTAGCTGCTGAAAAAGATAAGTTTTTAAGATTATTTGCAGAATTTGAGAATTACAAAAGAAGAACTATAAAAGAACGTTTGGATTTATTTAAAACTGCCAACAAGGAATTAATGACAGCTTTATTGCCTGTATTGGATGACTTTGATAGGGCATTGAATGAAATTAAGAAGGCAGAAGATGATGAGCTTTTCAAAGGTGTAGAATTAATTAGTTTAAAATTCAGAAATACCTTAGAACAAAAGGGTTTGACATGGATGACTGTTCAAGTAGGTGATGTTTTTGATGCCGATTTACATCAGGCTATTACACAGATTACTGCCCCAACTCCCGATTTAAAAGGAAAAATCATTGATGTTGTCGAACAAGGTTATACTTTAGGGGAAAACATTATACGTTTTCCAAAAGTAGTAGTTGGAAATTAATATTCTATTATATAAAGATATCCAATTGATTTTCAAAACATTAACCACTCGTTTACATTTAATAATATGAAGCAAGATTATTACGAAATATTAGGTATTGCCAAAAATGCAAGCCCTGAAGAAATCAAAAAAGCATACCGAAAAAAAGCCATAGAATTTCACCCTGATAAAAATCCGGGAAACAAAGAAGCTGAAGAGAAGTTTAAAATTGCAGCAGAAGCTTATGAAGTTCTAAGTGATCCAAATAAGAAAGCTAAATATGATCAGTTTGGACATGCAGCTTTTGAAAATGGCGGTGGTTTTCAAGGTGGCGGCATGAATATGGACGATATATTCTCGCATTTCGGAGATATTTTTGGAGGCCATTTTGGGGGTAATTTCGGAGGTGGTTTTTCTGGTTTTGGTGGAGGAGGAAGAGGACAAATGCGTGTAAAAGGAAGTAATTTAAGAATTCGATTAAAGCTAACTCTAAAAGAAATTGCTGAAGGAGCCAACAAGAAAGTTAAAGTTCAACGTAAAGTTCAAGCTCCTGGTGTATCCTATAAAACTTGTCCAACATGTAATGGTTCAGGGCAACAAATTCAAATTAAGAACACCATTTTAGGTCGTATGCAAACGGCTACCACTTGTTCGGCTTGTGGTGGTGGCGGACAGATATTGGATAAAAAACCATCAAATGCTGATGCTCAAGGAATGATTCTTCAGGAAGAAATGGTTGAAATAAACATTCCGGGTGGAGTAGTGGAGGGAGTTCAACTCAAAGTTACCGGAAAAGGAAATGATGCACCTGGAAGTAATTCGGTTCCTGGTGATCTTTTAGTTGTCATTCAAGAAGTGGAGCATGATTACCTCAAAAGAGAAGGCAGTAATATACATTATCAATTGTTTATCAGTTTTCCAGAAGCCATTTTAGGCATGTCTAAAGAGATAGAAACCGTTTCAGGAAAAGTGAAAATAAAAATTGAACCAGGAACGCAATCGGGTAAAGTTTTTAGATTAAAAGGTAAGGGTATTCCCAATCTAGATAGTTATGGAAATGGAGATATGTTGGTGCATGTAAACGTTTGGACACCCCAACATTTAAATAAAGAACAAAAGCAATTTTTTGAAAAAATGATTGAAGATGATGCGTTTACACCTACACCCAGTGTAGCTGATAGGAGCTTTTTTGACCGTATTAAAGATATGTTTAATTAATATTAACATTTCGTTAAGAAATGATTGTTAGTAAACGACACAAAATCAGTTCCTTATAAAATATATAATCATATAAAAAATATATTAAAATACTTGCATATAACCTATTAGGGATATATATTTGTAATGTTATTAGCGAAAGCTAGTAACTACTTTTTCTTTTTCATAGCAATTTTTCCCACTCAAGAATTTATTTTTGAGTGGGTTTTTTTATTAAAAATGCCTTGATTTTATTAATCCAAAATATCAATACTTGCCTGGTTTTAATTTCTTCTTTTTTATTCAAAATCATGTATTGTGATGGCTTTGAAAAATATATTTTAATTTAAAAAGATAGCAATATTTAGAAAAATTATATTTTAAGTGATTTATTATAAGTACTTTAAATAAATGATTAATCACATATACAATCAAACTATCAAAATAATAGTACAAATAATTTGGATTATAAAAATAACGTTATATATTTGCATTGTTATTAGCGAAAGCTAGTAACTACTTTTTCTTTTTCATAGCAATTTTTCCCACTCAAGAATTTATTTTTGAGTGGGTTTTTTTATTAACACTTTTGTAGTTGTTTTTTTACCTTCAAACGTTATGAAATTTTGAGAATTTGATATACATTTGTTATGTTATTAGCGAAAGCTAGTAACTACTTTTTCTTTTTCATAGCAATTTTTCCCACTCAAGAATTTATTTTTGAGTGGGTTTTTTTATTACTACATTTGTAGCCGAATAGCAAACCGTCTTATCGTTCCATTTCGTTTAATCGATAGTGGAGAGGAAAGTCCGGACACTATAGAGCAACGTAGCGGCTAACGGCCGTCATCCGCCAATCCGCCAAAGGCGAGATAAATAGGCGAGATAGGACAAGTGCAACAGAAAGGATGTACAGGTAATGCTGTAGTGAAATCAGGTAAACTCTGCGCAGTGAAATGCCATGTATATTGGTTCCGACGCAAGTTGGAAAAGGTCTGCTCGACCGATCCAAGGGGTAGGCAGTTTGAGTTCTGTAGTAATGCAGAATCTAGATAAATGATAAGATTATACGCCTTGAGTGTATAAACAGAATCCGGCTTATAGGTTTGTTATTCTTTTTTTAATTTCAGATGCCAAAATTGCATTATCAATTTGAATTTGTTCACCTGAAAACATTTCTTTTAAAGTGAATTGCTTAAGATTTATTTCTTCACTTCCAGCCATCAAAATTAATGGAATCTGACGTTTATCGGCATAAGTCATTTGCTTTTTCATCTTACCGCTTTCCGGAAAAATTTCTGCTTTTATACCCGATTTTCGAAGCTCTTTGAGAATTGGCATGGCATATAGTGTTTCTGCATCACCAAAATTAATGATTAACACATCGGGGCGCGAAGTTTCAACTTTGTCAAATAAATTCAAAGCTTCCATTACCAAATAAATACGATCCAATCCAAAGGAAATTCCCATTCCACTCATGTCTTTTAACCCGAAAATTCCTGTTAAATCATCATATCTTCCACCGCCACCTATACTTCCCATGGCTACTTCATCGGCAGTAACTTCCAATATGGTTCCAGTATAATAATTTAAACCTCTGGCAAGGGTAATATCGGGAGCCAATCGAGCAGTTTCCAATCCTATCTGCTCAATATTTTCTAATATAAACCGCATTTCGGAAACGCCTTTTAATCCTTCTTCGCTATTGGCTAATAAAATTTCCAATTTTGCTAATATTTCAGAATTACTTCCTTTTAATTCAAACAAAGGTTTTAATTTTTCAATAGCATCCTTTTCAATTCCTTTATCCATCCATTCCTTGATAACCCCTTCTTGACTGATTTTATCCAATTTATCTAAAGAAACGGTGAAATCTATCAATTTATCTGAAGCTCCAATCACTTCTGCAATTCCCGACAATATCTTGCGATTGTTGATTTTTATGGTTATTTTTTTTAAACCCAATTCGTAAAAAACTTCGTCGTATAATTGAATAAACTCAACTTCTTGCCACAGGGATTTACTACCCACTACATCTGCATCACATTGATAAAATTCTCTGAATCGTCCTTTTTGAGGTCTATCGGCACGCCATACAGGTTGCATTTGATACCGTTTGAAGGGCAATGTGAGTTCGTTGAAATGTTGTACGACATATCGAGCGAAAGGTACTGTTAAATCGTAGCGGAGCGCTTTATCGGAAATAGAAGAGGTGATTCTTTTGCTGTCTTTTTTTTCTAATAATTGAGTGTCTACATTTTCTAAAAAATCCCCTGAATTCAAGATTTTAAAAATCAGTCGATCGCCTTCTTCTCCATATTTTCCCATCAAAGTTGAAAAATTTTCAAAAGAAGGGGTTTCAATAGGTTCAAATCCAAATCTTTCAAAAATATTTTGAATCGTATTAAAAATGTATTTTCTCTTCGCAATTTCTGTTGCAGAAAAATCGCGTGTGCCTTTAGGAATTCCGGGTTTCATTTTCTATTTGAAATTTATAATTTTAAAATTTGACTAACTTATAAAAAAGCTTTGTCAAATTGCTTGCAAACCTACACGTTTTTTTTGGGATGTAAAAATGAATTTTGGACTATATATTTTTGATTTCTTCTTCGGTTAAATGCCATTCCGATGCTATTTTTGATACATCTGGGATGTAGGAAAATATCAATAAGTAATTGATTAATATTAAAACAGTATAGTAGTAATTGGGATTCAAAGACATAAATATAATATTTAAAATAATCGAGCTTTCTAATAAAGACATTCTAATGAGATGTGAAATGAAATATTTTTGCCATTTCTCATGGGCTGTATTTAGTAAACTTATTTTTGATATTTCATTTGTATACATTTTGTTATGGAAAATAAATACCAATATACTCCATACCGTAGTAAAATCAAACAATAAACTCCCAAAGTCTAATTTGAATGATAATTTCTGAAATGGGAACAAAATAGTAGCTCCAAGAATGAAGATTCCCAAAATTAGTGCATAATGAATAATTTGAATCGTTCTAAATGCAGAATTTGTTAGCATGTTATTTTTTTGATTTGAAAAACTTGAAAATTTTTAATAATATCCAAAAAATAATGACAACAACAATTACAGCTAAAATGGGTAAGAAAATGGCTAAAACGGATAGGCCAATTGAAGTACCTGTTTCAACCGTTGAAATTACTGGATTTGCTAATCCGGCTGTTGTCCCTGTTGATGCCAATCGGGTAGAAGAAGTGGATGCTTTGATGGCTGTTGCAGTTCCTCCTCCGGCAATGATAGCCAAAGCCCAAGTTAAGGTAGGATCAAGATTGGCTATAGTAGAAACCATAACTGCAGTTCCGGCAATTGTTGCCAATGGAATCGTAATCATATCCAAAAAATGATCCAGCCAAGGAATCAAATAAGCTGCAATCTCTACAACTGTTGCAATCCCCAAAGTAATCAAAGCCGTATTACTTCCAATCCATTCCCAATTTTCATTTAAAGGAACCATGCCAAAATGAGCAGCTAAACTCAACCCAAATAAGGGTACAAAAACTCTAAAACCAACAGATGCTGCCAGTCCTATACCTAGTAATATACTGATGATGGTTTCGGTCATATTATTATTTACTTAAAAAAAGAGTTAATTTTCAATACTGAAACATAGAATGGTTAAAAATGTAAATTTAATAAAAATGGAAAAATAATCAGTTTATTACTATTACTTAAATTATTTTTTAATTTTGAAGCATAATCAAACAAGATGACTAAAAATTTTTATTTTACATTTCTTACTTTTTTTGCACTATATTTATTACAAGCGCAATCCTTATACAAGGGTAGTGGAAATGTTAGTTTTATTTCCGATGCGCCATTGGAAACAGTTAAGGCACATTCAACAAAATTGAATGGACTGATAGATTTGGATAAAAAAACATTTGCATTTACCATAGATGTTAGTTCTTTTGAAGGTTTTAACAGTCCGCTTCAAAAAGAACATTTTAACGAACACTACCTAGAAACTAAAAAGTTTCCAAAATCAACATTTACTGGAAATATTATTTCAGAACTGAATTGTACAGGAAATTGTGATCAAATAATCATTTGTAAAGGCAAATTTTCCATTCATGGTATAACCAAAATTGAAACAATAAGTGTTCATTTAAAGAAAACGAATCAAAAAATTGATATACAATCTGATTTTGAAATTTTACTTTCAGATTATAATATTAAAATTCCCAAAATTGTTCAAGCCAAAATAGCAAGTATAATACAAATAAAAGTGCTAATTCAATTTAATCAAATTAATGAATAATACTAAACGGATATTTCTTAAGTCATTGATATTCTTTTTTGTAGCACTTTTTTCATGGCAGGGAAGGGGACAAGATTATCAGTTTACATTTCATGAACCTATTCAATACTTAGATGTTGATGATAAGGGTTTTGTGTATTTAATTAGTAACAATCACATCTGCAAATTTGACGGTAAAGAATTGCACAATTGTGCCCAAGTAGATTTCCAAATTTCACACGCTGCAATTATTTCAGAAAGAGAACAATTTATAGCATCCGATACATTATTGTATTATGTTAAAAATCAAAAAGTTATTAATTATAGTACTTTTCCAGAAAATATAACAGTCTTATATCAACACAATCAAAAATTGTATATTGGTACTGCAGGCAAGGGTTGTTACATCAAAGATTTAAAAACTGAACAAATTATCCGACTCAAAAATTCTGAAAATCAGTTTATCAATGATATTCTAGTCCTAAATAATAAATTATTATTGGCATTGGATGATGGAATTTCACAATTTGAATTAAATAGTTTAAGGTTTTTGGGTAAACAAGCACTTCCAGAATTAATTATCAAACAAATTGAGAAATATCAAAATAGTTATATTTTGGCCTTGACTGCAAATGGGGAAGTATTTAAATTGGATCAAAACTTAAAACTTTTACAACATTCAAATATTGCCGAAGCAAGTCTTGAAAAAATATCCGTATACGATAATCAGATCTATGGATTTGATTCTCAAAAAGTATACACCATGTCACCACAAATGGAAATTTCAGATTTTAAAGAGATTGGTTTTTCTAATTTGATGGTGTATAAACAACAATTATTTGGAATCAAGCAAAAAACTTTATTTGCTTTGGATTTATTCAAAAGTACCCTCAATATTTCCAAGAACTATGCACTTTTTGCTGAAAATGACACCACTTTATGGATTGGAAGTGAAGGGAAAATACTGAAGATTGTAAATGGAATATTGAATGATGAAATCAATTTGCCTGCAACTTTTCAAAAAACATACATTTCATCACTTTCTGTTGTTGGAGATAAAGTTTTTGCAGGAACTATGGGTAGTGGATTATTTGTTTACCGCAAAAACAAACAATTAGTCAAACATTTGTTGTTTGAAAATGAAGATAATTTAAAAAACATTATACAAGTACAATACCATCAAAATCAAATATGGGTAGCTTATTTAAATGGACTTCTCATTTTAGATAAAGATCGTTTCAATATCATTCGAAATTTTGATAATCTATTGGATGATAGTTATTTGTATAGTTTTATACCCATTAATCAAGATGATTTTTATTTGGGAACTTCCAATAAAGGAATTGTTCATTATAACCATGGGAAGATTCAATCTTTTTTTAAAGGAAGTTCGGTTTATTCTTTGACTTTAACATCCGACTATTTGGTTGCAACAATAGAAAATAAAGGCGTTGTAATGATAAAAGATTACAAAGCTACTTGGTTATCAACTTCAACCAATTTAAGGAGTGATGTAATTAATAATGTTATTTCATATCACAATTTTATTTTAATTATTCATGAATTGGGAATAGATGTATACAATATAGAAACAAATAAAATAAGTTATCTTTCAATAAATCATTTAATAGAAAATCATTTGAATTCGCAAACTCAAAATTCAAATCATCTTTTTTTGGGTTATGACAATGGAATTTTGAAGTTGGATAAGAATCTTATTTCATACCTTGATTATGATAAATTACATTTAAACCCAATTAAAATATTTGATCAAGAAATTCCCCTTACCCAACATGTTTTTAATTACAAACAAAATGTTATTTCCTTTTCGTTTGAAAGTTTGGATTACTACAATCCCAATGATATTTTTTATAAATACAGATTGACTGGTTTAGATAATGATTGGAAAAATACCACTCAAGAATTTGTTAATTACTATAATTTAACGCCTGGTACTTATAAATTTGAAGTAGCAACTGGAGGAATTAGAGATTTCAAACCCCAAAATATCAAATCTTATCAATTCACCATTCAAAAACCATTTTGGTTGCTTTGGTGGTTTAGACCTTTTGTATTTATACTTGTAATTGGATTTATTTATTTTATAATTAAATGGAGAGAAAAACAAATTGTAACTGGAGAAAATCTAAAAAATGCCAAAGTCCAATTTGAATTTGAACAACTTAAAAATCAGATTAATCCTCATTTTTTATTCAATAGTTTTAATTCCCTAATTGGCGTTATAGAAGAAAATCCACAAAAAGCAATCACTGTTGTGGAAAAATTATCAGCTTTATTTAGAAATATTCTCAAATTTGAAAATGTTGATATGATAGCTGTATCGGAAGAATTAGAAATTGCAGAACAATATTTTGAAATTCATAAAATTAGATATCAAGATTTGATTCATTTGGAAATTCATCCAGTATTAAAAGCAGAACACAAATTTGTTGTTCCTATGTCGAGCCAATTATTAATAGAAAATGCCATCAAACACAATATTATCAACCAAAATCATAAATTACTGATTTCAATTTATGAAGAAAATAATTTTATTGTTTTTCAAAATACTTTTCATCCCAAGTCACAATCTGAAAATTCTACAAAGTTAGGTTTGCAAAATCTCATCAAAAGAAATGAATTAATCTTCCATCAAATACCTGAATTTCATCAAACTGCAGATTATTTCATCGTTAAAATACCCTATATAAATGCTTAAATATATCATTTTTGAAGACGAACCGGCTGCCTTGAGTAGAATTACACGCTTGATGCAGGAATTGCGTCCGCAATACATATTAATAGGAACTGCCGATAATGTAGAAGATGCAAGAAATTTGGCTTTGACCAATTCGTACGATTTGATACTTTCAGATGTTCAACTTTCAGATGGTTTGTGTTTTGAAGTATTTGAAAATGTATCTATTAGCAAACCCATAATTTTCATCACTGCTTATGATGAATATGCTGTTACAGCATTTAAATACAATGGATTACATTATCTATTAAAACCTATTAATTTAGAATTACTTTTGGAAGCCATTCAAAAGTTTGAAAAAAACCAAATCAAATTAACCGATTTTAACTCTTT
>JAABRF010000063.1 GCA_011391075.1 Flavobacteriia bacterium
TTTATAGGTTGACCTACCATTTTCATAGGTGCACCTACCTTTTTTATAGGTGTACCTACCATTTTCATAGGTGCACCTACCTTTTTTATAGGTGTACCTACCATTTTCATAGGTTCACCTACCTTTTTCATAGGTGTACCTACCATCTTCATAGGTTCACCTACTTAGGGCTAGTATATCAGCATAATATTGGTCTTGATGTCTTAAGGTCTTGAAGTCTTGCAGTCATTATATCAACAACACTTTCCCAAATTAAATCCAGTAAAAAGCACATGAATGAGGAATCTTTTTACCAATTATGGTTTCATGCCTAATGCTTCAGTGTAACCTTTGTTGACGATACAATTTTTGAATTTCATATTTTCCAACAAATCAGTCATTGCTTTTCTTACGAGGATTTGATCGGGTCGATTTTCTCTGATTTTTGCAAAATCGCTGCGGTCACTTTCTACGTATTTGATGATGATGTCCCAGTTTTCGGGTTTGGGAATAATCATCATTCCGGCATGGTCGACCATTTTTTTATAAGGCCAATAATGCCAACCAATGTTATTTTGCTCCATTAAAACTCTGAATTTCCCAACCCATTCATCGGTGTTTTCACCTGTTTCCCCCATATACATCGGCAAATTCACCTTATCTCTAAAGTCAACAAAATCTTGGATATCTTTTTGTTCGGTTCCGCACCAATACCGGTGACAGGTAAACATCATTTTATCATCATAATCCCATTGGTCAAAAATGGAAAAATTGCTATTCCATTGAGCTCCTGCCAATAAAATTATGTGATTTTGATCTACTTCTCGGATGGCTTTGATGGCTTTTTTGTACAAAGGCACCAATTGGTCATTCAAACTTTTATCTTTTTCCGTAAAATAATGTGCTATGGGTTCGTTGAGTAAATCGTACCCCAAAATCACAGGTTCATCGGCATATTTTTGTGCGATTTTAGTCCAAATATCTACAAACATTTGCTGACTTTTCTCGCTGACCATCAACCAAGGATAGCCATAACTATCATCGATGTTGTCCCCTGTTTGACCACCCGGAGCATCGTGCATGTCCAAAATAACATACAATCCAGCTTCTCTACACCAAGAAATCACCTGATCGATATGCTTAAAACCTGCTTCGGGATCTGAGTTTCCCATATAATCTTCATGGGTAAACAACTTATAGTGAAAAGGCAAACGAATGGAATTCATTCCCGTTTTTTTGATATACAGAATATCTTCACGGGTGATGTAATTATTTTGGAATTCGTTCCAAAACCATTGGGTATAATCGGGTCCGACCATTTCACAAAAAGCTTCATTGATCAAACGATAGGAAGATGCTTTTTCAAAATAGAACATATACCCTTCCGGATTGAGCCAGTTTCCCAAGTTAATCCCTTGAATGAAAAACTTATCTCCATTGGGAGTATACAAGTCTTTTTCGTTTACATAAATAAAGGGATTGGATGAACCTGTATTTTGTTGCGCAAATGTAAATAGCACTTGAACCAGCATGATGGCTGCAAACAAGTTTTTTTGAAATGTATGTAACATATTAGAATTATTGATATCTGAAACAATTGGTGGTATGGTCTTGAACCATTCCGGTGGCTTGCATGTGGGCATAAACAACCGTAGTACCGACAAATTTGAAGCCTCTTTTTTTCAAATCTTTGGAAATACAATCGGAAAGTGGTGTTGATGCAGGAACTTGTTTGATTGTTTCCCAATGATTGACAACAGGTTTTCCATCGGTAAATTGCCAAATATAAGCTGAAAAAGATCCAAACTCTTCACGTACTTTCAAAAAAGCATGAGCATTGGAAACAGCCGCTCTGATTTTGAGTTGGTTGCGAATAATTCCAGCATTTTGCAACAACTCCTGAATTTTATCTTCGTCAAAAGTGGCTACTTGATGGTAATCAAAATCGGCAAAAGCAGCTCTAAAGTTTTCTCTTTTACGCAAAACAGTCAACCAACTCAAGCCTGCTTGGAAAGTTTCCAAAATGAGAAATTCAAACAGTTTTTGGTCTTCATAAACGGGTACACCCCACTCTTCATCGTGGTATTTTAGGTAAAGTGGATCTGAGGAGACCCATTGGCATCTGGTGGGCATGGTTTGGAAATAGAAATTAGAAATTAGCACTTCGACAAGCTCATTGACCTGTAGAAGTTAGAAGTTTATACTTCTACAAGATATGAGACTTTAGTTAGAGTAAATATAATTATATATTTTAACTTAAATGTCCAAAGAACATATAAGTCACTAGTATGGCAGCTATTACACCGGCTAAGTCGGCGAGTAAACCTGCTAATGCAGCATATCGGGTTTTTGAGATATTAACAGATCCAAAATAGACTGCAATTACATAAAATGTAGTTTCGGTTGAACCTTGAATGATAGAGGTGAGATGTCCTACAAAGCTATCGACCATTGAGCCGTCTGCACCCCAACTTTCCACCATCAATCCTCTAGCGCCTCCACCACTCAATGGTTTCATCAATGCAGTAGGCAAAGCTTCCACAAAACGGGTATCGGGAAAAATTGAACTGAAAACGTATTTTATGCCATCCATAAGTAATTCCATGGCACCTGATGCAGTAAAAACACCAATAGCAACCAACATGGCAACCAGATAAGGGATAATTGTAATCGATACATTAAAACCTCCTTTGGCACCTTCAATGAAAGCATCGTATATATTGACTTTTTTAAACAAAGCCACTACAATAAAAGTAATGATGATTCCAAACAGAAGTATATTGGTGAGTAAACTGGTAAAAATTCGCACATTTTCAGGAGATAAACTCTTGATGTATAAAATCAGTCCGACAACTAATATGGTGGCTCCACCCAAATATTTTAAAATGACTTTATCAAATAAATTGATTTTTTGGAAAGTTGCTGTGACGATTAGTCCGGTTAAAGTGGAAAAAAAAGTTGCAATTAAAATCGGGATAAAAATATCGGTTGGATTGGCAGAACCGGCTGTGGCACGAAGTGCCAAAATACTTACCGGAATTAAAGTCAGGCTGGAAGCATTGAGTACCAGAAACATAATTTGGGCATTGCTGGCAGTATCGGGTTTGGGATTGAGTGTTTGCAATTCTTCCATCGCTTTCAATCCAAGTGGCGTAGCTGCATTATCGAGTCCGAGCATATTGGCCGAGAAATTCATCATCATTGAGCCAATGGAAGGATGATTTTTGGGAATTTCAGGAAATAGTTTGGTAAAAAATGGACTGAGCCAACGCGATAACACATTGATTAAACCACCTTTCTCGCCAATCTTCATAATACCCATCCATAAAGTCAAAACACCGGCCAATCCAAGTGACAATTCAAATCCGAGCGTAGCGCGATCAAAAATGGCATCCACAATTCTTTTAAAAACTTCTAAATCACCTAAAAAAACTAGTTTGAACAAGGCAACAACAAATGCAATGAGAAAAAAAGCAATCCATATGTAGTTTAAAGTCATTTCATTTTAGATTTAAAAGTGTATAGTAGCTTAAAGAAAGAATCGGATGATTTCTGTTTGTACTTGTCCTTTATCAATTTGAATTAAACGGTAACCAAAATCATTGGGATCAACCTGTATGGTATCTGTATTTTGCAGGATTTGAAAGGCTCCAGATGGCGTGACATATTGGTTGATATTATTTTGAATGACGTGACTATCGGTGTGATAATGTCCGCAAATCAAAACCACCTGATGATTTATTTTTTTAATTTTCTTTACCAAAGATTTGCGTTTTAAAAGTGGAAAATCGATATCAACACGAGTAGAAACCGGTAAAAAAGGATGGTGAACAAAAACGACTGGCATGAGTTGAGTCTGAGCCAATTCTGACAAAAACCAATCTTGTTGTAAATTACTCAATTTTCCAATAGATGAATCTAGAACGAAAAATTGATGGTCATCATCTTGAAATGTATAGAACAATTCATTTTCATTCAGCGACTTGTTTAATTTCAAATGAGATTTTACTTCAGCATACTTATCATGGTTTCCCAAAACCATGTGATATGGAATTCCAATTCTATTGAGGCTTTCAAAAAAATAGGGAAACATCGAAGTTTCACCGATATCACCTCCAAACACCAAGAAATCCACTTTTCTCTTTTTGACATCAGCCAACAAAAGTTCCCAATTTTGTATGGCATCTACCCCATGTTGTTTGGGAAATTGATGTTCGATGTGAATATCGGATATGTGGGCTATTCTTGTCATTAAAAATGGGATGAAGCTTGTATTGAAGATAAAACTATAATTAACTTAGTATCCTTCTGATTTCTTCTGCTACATCAATTTCTTCATTAGTCTGTGGCACAATTCGAGGTTTTCGCACTTCAACTGAAGGTTTTGTTTCTTGAATTTCAGGAATTTCAGGTTTAATAGTTTCTTTTTGGATTACTTCTTCTTTGAGGAGTTCTTCTGTTTGTTTGATTTTCAAATTCATTTCTGCTTCCAACTGTTTTTTGATTTTCAACACTTCTTCTTGAAGTCTTTTTTCAAAATCAAAATTGGTTTCGGGAACAGTTGCTTCTGGTGTTGTTTGAAATTGACTTTCCTGTTTTCTTTCTATCTCAAAAAAAGGATTGGCAGTATACTCTTCCTTGGGTTTCTCCATTTGATTCATTTTAAAAAAGTCTTCTTCATCATATGTCAGAACCTTTTTTTCGGGAACTATTTCAGTTGTGAAATCCGTTTCCTTCTGTTTTTCTTCAAATAAATTGATCGAGTTTTCATGCTCATTAAACAGAGGAGATGTTTTTAATTTTTCTTCAAAAATATCAACCGATTTAACCAATTTTCTAGCATTCTGCTTCAAATCTTGAAACAATACATTCAGCTCTTCCTGACGTTTTTCTCTGGAATTTGAAAATAAAGATTTTTTAAGAGGAAGATCTCTTAATTCCATATACTCCAAAAACTTGTCATACATCTCGTCATAGAAAGGTTGCAAGATCTGAAAGGATTCAAAACTGGTGAAAGTTTGACCTTCACCTTTATACCAAGTATAAAACGCTGTATTTTCTCG
Source organism: Flavobacteriia bacterium (assembly GCA_011391075.1). Taxonomy (GTDB): domain Bacteria; phylum Bacteroidota; class Bacteroidia; order Flavobacteriales; family Flavobacteriaceae. The sequence goes on from JAABRF010000063.1 coordinate 5,043, forward strand.
ATTTAGATCATTGGCTTTAGCAAACATTTGATTTCCAAAATGCAATTGTTCTACATTGGACAACCAAACCTTTAAGCTTTCCTTGGCAACAATCAAATTATCGATATATTTTATATTCATGTGTATTTCTATTTTAATTTATAGGTCAAACACGCTTCGCTATAAGGCAAATGTAATAACCATTCCCGATACGACACCTGTAGCATGGCAAATCCATTTTGACATTTCAGTTGGTGTGATGCTAAAATAATCGTCATTTCATTAGAAAATCCAATTATTTGATGGGGTTTTCCTCAGTAGCAATATACCAATCTTTGGCATCTGCATGTGAACTAGCAATATTACCGGCTGCTTCCAATGTATTGGCAGGTGGCACGATTACTTTATCTTTAAAAATTCGATTATGAGGCCAGTTGGCCGGAGTTGCTCTTTGAAAATTGTAGGTCAACTGCAAACTGTCAATCATCCTTAAAATTTCAAAAACATTTCTACCATTTGACATGGGATAATACATAATGGTCGCAACAGTTCCTTGAGGTGCAATGATAAAAACCGCTCTCACGGTTGCCATAGAATCGGCATTGGGATGTATCATGCCATACATTTGGGCAATGTGATGACCAGCTAATAATGGAAATTGAATTTTGATTCCAAAATTTCGCTCTATATTCCTGACCCATTCAATATGAGAATGAACCCCATCAACACTAAAACCGACTAATTTGGTATTACGGGCTTCAAATTCTTTGTGTAAATCCTGAAAAGCCATAAACTCGGTCGTGCAAACAGGTGTGAAATCGGCCGGATGGGAGAAAAACACTACCCAATTTCCTTTGAAATCATCCGGAAAATTAATTGTTCCTTGCGTAGATTGTGCAGTAAATGCAGGTGCTGGATCACCAATAAGCGGAAAAGTACTAGATGAATTGTTCATGTTAAATTGATTTTTACACAAAATAACATAAATTTTTCTATTCAATTGAAAATAACTGAATAAAAAAATTTATGTCATATTTATTTTTAAGCCAATGATCAAGTCCTTTCAGGAAATGATGCACTATAAAAGTATGAAACCAAAACGTTATTTAACTTCCTAAAGTGGCAACCATGATAGCTTTGATGGTATGCAATCTATTTTCAGCTTCGTCAAATACAATGGAGGCTTCACTTTCAAATACCTCTTCTGAAACTTCCATGGCTTCGATTCCAAATTTTTTGAAGATCTCTTCCCCTACTTTAGTTTCTCTGTTGTGAAAAGCCGGAAGACAATGCATAAACTTCACTTTAGGATTACCGGTGAGATCCATGGCTTTTTTATTAATTTGATAAGGAAGCAACAACTTGATTCGATCTTCCCACACTTCAGTTGGTTCGCCCATAGAGACCCAAACATCGGTATATAAGAAATCACAATCTTTAACACCTTGAGCAACGTCATCTGTTAAGGTGATTTTGGCTCCTGTTTGAGTAGCAATTTCTCTACAAGTTGCAACCAAACTTTCTTCCGGATGCAAACTTTTAGGAGCTACGGCTCTGAAATCCATACCCATTTTGGCAGCACCTACCATTAGAGAATTACCCATATTATTTCGGGCATCGCCTAAGTAAGCAAATTTAACTTGATGCAATGGTTTATCGGTGTGTTCCATCATCGTCAGGAAATCGGCTAGGATTTGAGTAGGATGGAATTCATTGGTCAAACCGTTCCACACAGGCACTCCGGCATATTTCCCCAATTCTTCTACGATATCCTGTCCGTAGCCTCGGTATTCGATACCATCATACATTCGTCCCAAAACACGGGCAGTATCTTTCATAGATTCTTTGGCTCCTATTTGAGAACCCGATGGACCTAAATAGGTAACGTGACCACCTTGATCATAAACAGCGACTTCAAAAGCACAACGGGTACGGGTAGATGCTTTTTCAAAAATCAATGCTATATTTTTGCCTTTCAGTTTTTGAACTTCGGTTCCGGCGTATTTCGCCTTTTTCAAATCGGCGGATAAGTCTAATAAAAATTTGATTTCTTTTGGTGAAAAATCCAAAAGTTTTAAAAAATTGCGGTTTCTTAGATTGTACATAAAACTAATTTAGAATTTAGAATTTAGAATTTAGAATTTAGTTCCCAAGTCGTTGGGGATGGAATTTATTTTCGTCCTCTATTGGTTACATACTCCATCAGTTCATTTTTATTACTATCAAATGTCAATGCGGTATAAGTAGTATAAAAATTATATGGATCCACACAATAGTCATAGGTATATTTGGCAACATCCACTCGATCGTCATCAAAACTGAACAATTCCATCAATTCTTTGATTTGGGCAGCTGTGTACCAAGTTGAAATGGGTTGTGCTTTGATCATTTGGAATTTGGTATCATCAAAAGACTGTTGTTTAACTGTGTTTTTGAAATTGGCAAAATCGTTTGGAGGCATGGGATAAGCATAATTATTTCCATAATTGCCTTGATTTTGGTGATAGCCTTGATGTGGATTATTTTGATTGTAAGGGTTGTTGGGGTTGTTACCTTGATTGTTATAATTATTATTTTGATTGTACGGATTGTTTTGATTAGGATCTACATCTTGTTCAGAATCCTGATCGTAAAAAATATCAGTATAGGGGTCATTGGTTGAATTAGGATTATAATCATCTCCGTAGAAAATCCCATAATAAGGATTGTAATTATTGCCATAATCATAATCAAATCCATTGTAATTGTCATTCCACACATGATCCCACATATCATAATAATTATCTTGATTGGGTCCGTAAGTGCGCAAATTTACCGTTTGCAAAAGATACAAACCATCCCAAGTGAAATAATCCAATATCATCCTTTTGTTTTGATTTACATTGAGACGACTTTTGAATAAGGTTCTTCCATTTAAGGAGATTTTCAACAAAATATTTCCCGGTCTAACTTCAAAAAATCTAAATTTTCCGGTACCCAAAGTCATATTCTGATTATCCAATGTGACACTGAACACTCCATTTTCCGGAATTCTGATAAATACTTCTGCATACCCGTATTGATCGTCGTAATACCAGTTATACTGTTGTGAATAGTCTCTTGGATTTCCATTTGGATTGATTTTTTTCCCATTCTCAGTAGCGGTTTTATCACCGGTAACTGTATTAACTTTCCCTTTTGCATTGGTAGCTTTAGGTGTTTGGGGATTAATCTCATTGGCGATTTTCTCTCCAACTTTACCTGGTTCTTGTGCATAAAAATGAACCGTAATTATTAGGATAAAAAACAATAAACATTTTTTCATGACGTATATGTTTTATATTAAACTTAAATAAAATTAATTCAGTGTTATTCTCGATCCAAATTTGCGATCTTCCAATTTGCTTGCTTCCGTAATGACGCTTTTTTGACCGCCATTTTCAACAAACCTCAACGCCGATTTGATTTTGGGCAACATACTACCTTCTCCAAATTCACCCTTATCTATCATTTGAGTAATTTTTTCTTTATTGAGAAATTCCATGATTTTTTGTTGGGGTGTACCATAATTGGCATAAACATAAGGCACATCGGTTAGGATGTAAAATTCATCAGCGCCTATTCGACTTGCCAATAATGAAGAAGCGGCATCTTTGTCAATCACTGCTTCCAATGCTTGCAACATACCTTTCTCATCATAATACACCGGAATTCCGCCGCCACCTGAAGCAATGACGATTACTCCCGAATTGACCAAATCTTTAATAATTCGCTCATTCATGATTTCTTTTGGTTCGGGTGAAGGTACCACTCTGCGCCATTTGTCGTCATTTTTGGAATTTGCCTTGAAAACCCAACCTTTTTTTGCAGCCATCTCGTCGGCTCTTTCTTTGGAATAGAGTTTTCCTACTCTTTTGGTATAGTTTTCAAAAGCCGGATCATCTTTGGAAACCACCACTTGGGTTACAATCGTGACAACTTCGCGATCGATGCCTTCTTCTTTTAAAATGTTGCGTAACATTTTTTCCAACATATAACCTATCCCACCTTGTGAATCGGCTACACAGATGTCTAAAGGCATTTGGGGAATATCATAAATTTCCTCACCTGCATCATTTCTCAATAATATATTTCCCACTTGAGGTCCATTGCCGTGACTTAACACTAAATTATATCCATCTTTTATAAGATAAATAAGATTGCGAATGGTATCACTAGAATTTTTGTATTGTTCTTCAATAGTTCCTTTTTCATCTCCGCGGGTAATGGCGTTGCCACCTAATGCAATAACTGCTAATTTTTCCATTTTCTATTATATTAAAAACTCTGGGTTTAAAAAACCCAGAGTTGATTAAAAATTTATTTTAAAAATGGTTTAAGAACCTGAACCAATGTTGGTTGTCCTATTACTTGAAGGTCATAGGTAACGCGCACTGAAGGTTGTTTGATATTTATAATTCGTCTCAAATCAATAGGAGTTCCGATGATTACAACATCACATTCTGTATTGGCAATGGTTTTTTCAAGATCTTTAACTTGTTTATCTCCATAACCCATGGCAGGTAAAAGATTTCCTATTTCGGGATACTTATTAAAGGTATCAGTAATAGTTCCCACTGTATAAGGTCTTGGGTCAACTACATCCTTTGCACCAAATTTTTCAGCTGCAACCATAGCTGCGCCATAAGTCATACCACCATGAGTCAAAGTAGGTCCATCTTCTACCGCTAATACAGTTTTTCCGAAAATTAAATCAGAATTTTCAACTGATATTGGAGAGGCAGCATCAATAATAACAGCCTTCGGATTCATTCTTCTAACGTTTTCACGAACGCTTTCAATATCCATATTGTCAGCTGTGTCAATCTTATTAATCACAATTACATCTGCCATTAAAACGTTGGTTTCACCTGGATAAAATAGACTTTCATGTCCTGGTCTGTGAGGATCTACAACTACAATGTTTAGATCTGGTTTGTAAAATGGCATATCATTATTTCCACCATCCCAAAGAATGATGTCTGCTTCTTTTTCAGCTTCGCGAACGATAGCTTCATAATCAACTCCAGCATAAATAATGGTTCCGGTAACGATATGTGGTTCGTATTCTTCCATTTCCTCAATGGTACATTTGTGTTTTTTTAGATCATCAATAGATCCAAAACGTTGAACAGCTTGTTTTGCCAAATCACCATAAGGCATAGGGTGACGAATAGCTGCAACTTTCAATCCAGCATTTTTTAAAATCTCTGCAACCGCTCTGGTGGTTTGACTTTTTCCACAACCAGTTCTCACAGCTCCAATAGAAATAACAGGTTTTGTTGATTTAACCATAGTTGGTAATCCACCCAATACTTTGAAATGTGCACCCCAAGCCATAACTTTTGAGGCTTTATGCATGACATCTTCGTGTGAAATATCTGAATAAGAAAAGACAACTTCTTCTACTTTGTTATCTTGAATAAGTTTTTGCAATTCTGATTCATCATAAATTGGAATTCCACTTGGGTATAATTTCCCGGCCAATACAGCAGGATATTTTCTACCATCGATATCGGGGATTTGAGTAGCTGTAAAAGCAACTACTTCAAATTTCTCGTTATCTCTATAAATCATATTGAAATTGTGGAAGTCGCGACCTGCAGCTCCCATGATTATTGTTTTAACTTTTGACATTTTAAATGAATTTATTATTTGTTTTTATTATTATTCTTTTATCGGTTTAAAAAGAAAAAATTAATAAAACCCAAATCTATGGAGAAATAACAGAGTTTTTTTAGTGTATTGAAACATAATGTTACTACTTAAAAATGAAAATAAATTATTTAAAAAATATAAATATTTAGTTAGTCGCAAATATCGGAAAAAAAAACCACTCTAAGAAATTTTTAAACAACTTCCAAGAGTGATTCAGTATAATAAATAACAAAATTAGATAACTAGTAAATTGGTTAATTAGCAATCCCGATACCACGCCTGTTGCGTGTCAGGTCTATCGGGACACATTAACAAATTAGCAAATTGGCACATTAAAACATTAGCACATTAACCTATCTTTTATCCATTTCAACAAAAGAACGAGAAGGTTCTCCAATGTACAATTGACGTGGGCGACCAATAGGTTCGTTGTTCATACGCATTTCTCTCCATTGAGCGATCCAACCTGGCAAACGACCTATGGCAAACATAACGGTAAACATTTCAACCGGAATACCCAAAGCTCTGTAAATGATTCCTGAATAGAAGTCTACATTGGGGAATAATTTTCTTTCAATGAAATAAGGATCTTTCAAGGCTGTTTCTTCCAAATGTCTTGCTATATCGAGCGTTGGATCATCTTTACCCAATTGTTTTAAAACAGCATCAGCACTTGATTTGATAATCAAAGCACGTGGATCAAAGTTTTTGTAAACTCTGTGTCCAAATCCCATCAAACGGAATGGATCATTTTTATCTTTGGCTTTTAAAATGAATTTTTCAACATCACCACCATCGGCTTTGATGGCTTCCAACATTTCAATTACTTCTTGATTGGCGCCACCGTGAAGTGGTCCCCATAAGGCAGAAACACCTGCAGAAACAGAAGCAAACAAACTAGCGTGTGAAGAACCGACCAATCTCACGGTAGAAGTTGAACAGTTTTGTTCGTGGTCTTGATGTAAAATCAACAATTCTTCCATGGCTTTTTTCACCGTTGGATTGGGTACGTATTTTTGGGTGGGTACTTTATACATCATCATCAATAGATTTTCAACATAATCTAAAGTGTTGTCAGCATAAGTACGAGGAGTTCCTTCGTTTTTATTGTGTGCCCAAGCAGCCAAAACAGGGAATTTTCCCATGATTTTACAAATGGCATTGTACATTTCTTCTTCAGAATGAACATCTGTCAAATTGGGATGAAAAGCAGTCAATGCAGCTGTTAAAGCTGATAAAACGCCCATAGGATGTGCAGATCTAGGGAAACCGTTGATGATATTTTTCATTTCCTCATCAACCAATGAATTTTTTTTGATATCTGAATCAAATTTCTCAATTTGTTCTTTTGTAGGAAGTTCACCAAAAATAATCAAATAAGCTACTTCCAAATAGCTTGCTTTTTTAGCCAGATCTTCAATGGCATAACCTCTATGACGCAATATTCCTTCTTCACCATCCAAAAAGGTAATCGCACTTTTGGTGGCACCTGTATTTTTATAACCAAAATCTAGTGTAATCATTCCGGTCATGTCTCTCAATTTGGAAATATCGAATGCTATTTCATCTTCTGCTCCAATGTAAACAGGAAAATCATATTTTTTTCCTTCAAATTCTAAAGTTGCTACTTTTGACATAATTTGTTAATTAAGTTATTTTATAAATATGCACAAAGTTACCTTTGATTACAACTACAAATATATGACATTAATCATATCAAATTGCAAATTTTTGTAACTTTTATTGCATTATTAGTATACTATATCGTTTTTTTATTAAAAATTCATCAATAATTACTGTTGAGGTATTGATAACCAAAATGGTATCAAAAATTTTAAAATTTTCATTTCCAAAATAAGTCAGTTGATTTATTAACACTTTCAATACAAATATCTAATAATCAAATCATATTAATTTAACCTTGAACCAATGCAAAGGCATTATATTAGCCTGTATTTATTTGATACTGCGGATT
>JAABRF010000064.1 GCA_011391075.1 Flavobacteriia bacterium
TTCTAAAAGATTTATATTTATATGAACTGGCAACAACTACTTTCTCTCAAACGATTTGGCGATACGGAATCCCGCCCCCGATTATTACAAGATGAAACCCGATTGGGATTTGAAGTGGACTATGACCGCATCATCTTTTCGGATGCGTTTCGGTCGTTGCAAAACAAAACTCAGGTCGTGCCACTTACGGAAATTGATTTTGTCCACACCCGTTTGACCCATAGCTTGGAAGTGAGTGTGGTGGGTAGGTCCTTAGGGAGAACCGTTGGTCAAAAATTGCTTCAAAAATATCCCGAATTGGCGCAAGAAGGTTACAAAATGAATGACTTTGGCGCCATCGTAGCGGCAGCTGCCTTGGCTCATGACATAGGCAATCCGCCTTTCGGACACAGTGGCGAAAGAGCCATCGGTGACTATTTTGCCAATGGCAATGGGAGAAAATACAAACTCCACCTCAACGAAACCCAATGGCAAGACTTGGTCGCTTTTGAAGGCAATGCCAATGGTTTCCGCATTTTGACCGAAAGCAGAGCCGGCATTAGTGGCGGCTTGCGATTGTCGTATGCCACTTTGGGTGCCTTTATGAAATATCCCAAATTGTCCATTCCCTATAAAAAAACCAAACACATAGCCGAGAAGAAATACGGCGCTTTTTACAAAGACCAAATCTTCCTACAGGAATTGGCTTCCGAATTGGGACTCCAACCCATTCGCGCAGGAGAAAATACCTATTTCAGACATCCTCTAGCTTATTTGGTAGAAGCTGCCGATGACATTTGCTACAGCATCATCGACTTTGAGGACGGTATTTATCTGGGTTTGATTCCCGAGGATAAAGCTTTGGAATATTTGCTCAATTTGGTGCGTCACAACCTCATTACCGAAAAATACTACGGTTTGAAAACCCAAAAAGATCGGGTGAGTTATTTGAGAGCTTTGGCTATTCAATCCTTGATTTTGGAAGCCTCTCGGGTGTTTGTTGAAAATGAAGTAGCCATCTTGGAAGGTACATTTGCCCATTCGCTCTTGGATAAATGTAAATACGAAGCCCAACTCAACGACATTCTCGATATCAGTGTCGAGAAAATGTATCGTTCGCGCGAGGTCATCGAAAAAGAAATCACGGGATACCGCGTATTGACCGACCTCTTGGATGTTTTTACAACTGCTGTCAACAATGATTTTGAGGGAAAAACCACCGGCTTTGACAAGTTGGTCTTAGAACTATTACCCGAGGAATTCAGAGATATGAAGGGCCATTTGTACGAGAGATTATTGGGTGTATGTTCGTTTATTGCCGGCATGAGTGACCGCAATGCCATTCTCTTGCACGGTAAAATTCATTAGAAAACCATTGAATAAAACTTCCAACATAGTATTTTTCACCTTAGTCAGCCTACTTCTATTTTTGACTTCATGCAAAGAGAATCAAGGCGACTATACGACTTTGACCCAAGGAGAATCTTGTGTCCAATGTCATACCGGCATGACCGGCTTCAGCAAATTTCACGACCCCAAAACCATAGGTTGTGCGGCGTGTCATCTAGGAAATACCAAAAGTATGGATAAGGAGATTTCCCATCAGGGCATGATTTTGATTCCCGGCAATTTGCAAAATGCTGCGCAAACCTGTTCCAGTACCCAATGTCACGCCAACGAACTCGATCGGATTTCAAAATCGTTGATGACGACCAATAGTGGCATCATCAGCATTGACAAATTGCTCTTTGACGAAGTCCACCACACCGATACGCTTTTTCACATCACCCAATTGAAACACTCCGCCGCCGATGTACATTTGAAAAACAAATGTGGCACTTGTCATTTGGGCAATGAAAAAAAACAATATGCCGCCACTACCGAAAAGACTAGAGGCGGAGGCTGTTTGGCTTGCCATTTAAATTATGAAAATGGGTCAAAGCCCAATATTCACGACAACATCCATCCGCAGATCAATCTCAATGTAGGCAATGACAAATGTTTTGGTTGCCACAGTCGTTCGGGTCGAATTTCCACCAATTACGAAGGTTGGAGTGAAACGTTGCTCAAACCGGAAGATGTCAAGGAAAAAACCGGTTACCGCCAATTGATGGACGGACGAATATTTGAGAAAACCACCGCCGATGTACATCACAAAATAGGGATGTTATGTATAGATTGTCATACTTCTCAAGAAATTATGGGCGATGGCAAGACCTATAAACATCAAGCCAATGCAGTCAAAATTCAGTGTAAAGACTGTCATACAGTAGGAAAAGCCACTGTTAAAAAGACTCTTATGGATTATATTTCGGTGAAAGATTATGCCTTGAGGGGTTATAAAAATCCGGAGTATTCGTTTTTAGTCACCGAAAAAGATAACATAACATTAGTCAATACCCGTGTGGATCAACAAGGCAATGCCTATCTCACTTCCAAAATCAGCAAAAAAGAACATCTTATTTCCAATACCTGTAAAAAGGACGAGGTGCATGGTAATGTTTCTTGCAGCATGTGCCATACCGCTTGGGCTCCCACATGTATAGGTTGCCACACCGATTATAATCCACGTATCGTGAATGCCGATAAAACCAAGGGAAGATGGGTTGAACACGTAGCCGAATTTGGGTATTTACCACCTACTATTGGTGTTAAAAAAGAAGGAAAGACCAAAACATATATGCCTGCCATTCCAGGTATGATTATGACTTTGGATCGATCCCAATTTGATCAAAAATCAAAAGAAATAGCAGAAAAATTTGTGAGATGGTATGCTCCCAATGCGGCTCATACTACGGTCAAAGAAGCAAGAGATTGTGCTTCTTGTCACAGCAATCCGCAGGCATTGGGTTATGGAAGAGGGACGCTTTCTTATATTAAAATAGGAACTAAAGCCGAATGGAAATTTGAATCCTATTATGCCAATTCACCACAGGACCAATTGCCACAAGACGCATGGATTGGCTTTTTACAAAATACAGATGCCAAAAAGATGTATTCTTCTCATGATTATTTTAAACCCTTGGATTTGGGAGATCAAAAGAAGATGTTGCAAGTAGGCTCATGTCTCCAATGCCATGGAACAGATGTAAAATTCTTAAACAGAATGGTAGGAGGCGAATACCAGAAGATGTTGAAAAGTAGGAAGACGAGTTGTGTTCTTCCTTTTAAACCCTAAGGGTTTTAGAAACCCTTAGGGTTTGGAATTTATCCGAATTCGCAAACACGGTGCAAGGATTCCTTATTTTTCAATTTAAAGGTCTTTCCATTCATTTCAATCAACCCATCACTTTCCAATTCTTTGAGAATGCGAATGACATTTTCCATAGAAAGACCTAGAAAATCTGCCATATCCTGACGGGATAGAGTCATCGTGTATTCATCTTTGAAATAGACACTATTGGCCATACAAACCAACATAAAGGCGACTTTACCTCTAGCATTCTTTTCGGTCATATTCATAAACCGTTTGAAAATACGAGCCGAATTGTGGTTGAGAAACTTGATGATTTCGTTGGAGAAATTAATATTTCTTCCTAAAACCTCCTTAAAAGCTGTAGCATCGTAAATATCCACTTCACAATCTTCAGTTGGGGTAACCGTATAAAGATAAACGTTGTGTTGGTAATGTAAACACGATAATCCCAAAAATGTATTACTACCTTTAAAAGTCAGAATCACATTTTTTTGACTACCCTCCATACTCAACTTGAAAAAACCGGTCTTACTGAAGACAATACTATTGGCAATAGTACCTTGCTTGAGTATGATTTCATTTTTCTTGTAATGAACCGTAGTCTTGTTGCGATTCAATATCTCCCAATCGGATTCTGTCAGAAGGTCAAATGCGAGGTCGTGCTTAATATCGTTCAAACAGTCAAGTAACATAAGTAGTAGTTATTTATATTGCAAAAGTAATAAATAAAAGTTGATATATATCAATAATTGTCATGACAAAATGTAGGTTAAAAACTGTTTAATAACACCTGATGATATGCTTTGACTTTTTTAATAATTCGGAAATTTGTACACGGAAATCAAACTGATATTACAGTATTTCCAAAACAAAGTAGAATTTATTAACAATTAAATTAATTTCTAAATATCATGAGAAAAATAGTTTCAATTTTATTATTAGCGGTATTTATACCCCTATTTGTTACGACAAGTTGTAGAAAGTATGATGAGGCTGTAGAACAGCAAATTCTTGTAGACTACATGAGAGCTAACAATATTGATTTTAACACCATTTCAACCGGTTTGGTAACAGGAGCAGGTTTAACTACAGCAACACCAACCCCTGGTATTGTTAACGCTAGTGACAATTATAGCATACCTGGATGGACCATTTTCGACGTTAGAGATGCTGCTACATACAATAATGGACACATTAAAGGAGCTATAAACGTTCCTATAGCCAATATTCTTACAGCTGCACCTGCTGACAAGACTACAAAAATTTTGGTAGTTTGTTTCACCGGACAAACTGCTGCTCGTGCCACTGCAATATTGAGAATGGCAGGATACGCCAATGCAAAATCTTTAAAATGGGGTATGTCTGCTTGGAATCCTGCTTTTGCTAATTCATGGAATAGTAATGCCACGCAATATACTACTACCAATTGGGTAACTACAGCTGCACCTACCTTGTCGGAATACGAAAGTCCAAATTTTGGCACAGGTTATACAACAGGACCTGAAATTCTCAACGCTCGTTTAAACGCGATTTTGACTTTACCTTGGAGCGTTTCTAAAGTAGATGTTTTGGCAAATCCATCCAATTATTACATCATAAATAAATGGCCGGTAGCTCAATACAATGCTTATGGACATATCAATGGTGCCTACAATATGAATGATATTACTTTTGACAACTTAAAATATTACAATCCGGAAGCAAGTACAATAGTAACTTATTGTTATACTGGACAAACCTCTGCAATTACTACTACTTGGCTACAAGTATTGGGTTACGAAAATGCACGTAGTTTATCTTTTGGAGGTAATGGCATTATTTACAACAATATGTTGGCAAGTCCAAATGTTGCAGGCGATCCTTTGAATATGCAATCAGTTACTTGGAAAGGAGTAGGAAGTTCAAGTACCTATAATGGTGTTTTAGGATATGGATATTACAAGACTGTAGGAACAACCACCGACGGACTTTATGTAGCTCCTTAATTCTGAATGTTTAAAATTAATACAAATCAAATTCATATAAATTTAAAATATAAATTTTCTTAAAATGAAATCAATAAAATATATCATAATAATTGCAGTAGCATTTGCTTTTCAAATGTCTTATTCTCAAGGTTGTGAAGGGCCAGGAGAAGGAGATGGTATCAAAATTTTCGGCTTTATTCAGCCACAATACGAACAAGTACTTACCGGAGTTAATGGTGAAGCCACACCCGATAATAATACCAGTGGATTCTTTTTCAATCGCGCCCGTTTAGGCGTTATGGGAAATATCCCTTATGATTTTTCATATTATTTCATCATGGAATATGCTCCTGCAGGAGGTTTTGGTATTTGTGATGCTTATATTTCTTATGACAGATTCAAACCTTATATGTCAGTATCTATGGGTCAGTTTAAGGCTCCATTTGGTGCAGAACAATTACAAGGTTGTCATAAATTATACACTATCGATCGTTCAGATGTAACCAATGAATTGGCTGGTCCAATCCGCGATATGGGTCTGATGTTTACAGGAGGAACTGGTGATAAAATTAAAATTGGAGAAGGAGTTACCAATGTAATTGGATATCAGTTTGCTATCATGAATGGCGAAGGAAGAGATGTTTTGGATGATGATTACGAATTTGTTTCTCTTACTGATCAGTTGAAAACGTATGTGGCTCGCTTGACATTCACTCCAAGTCAATATATTACTTTAGGAGGAAGCTACAAAGCCGGAAAATACACTCCCCAATCGACTTCTGCTACTGAAGATGATTCAAGAACCCGTTATGGTTTTGATGCAGCAATCAAATACAAAAATTTTACTGTACAAGGTGAATATATCCAAGGAACTGATGAAGGTTCTTTTACAACCGGTGGTGGTTGTGGTGGCGAAGTAGTAGTTAATGAAGGTTCTGTAGAAAGAAGTGGTTATTATTTAATGGCACTTTATAAAACTAAATGGAATATTGAACCCGTATTTAAATATGAATCTTATGGTATTGACAAAATGGACGATGTAGCATTGGAAGATAGTCATGTAATGAGATGGACTGCCGGTATCAACTACCATTTCAATGAATGGACCAGATTACAAATTAACTATCAATATAATTTAAAAGAATCCAATTATACATATGGTACACCATACCAAGATGTATTACAAATCCAATTACAAGCCATTATTAAATAATAATTGTTAATAGTTTTTCTACTTACTATTTCTTGTAAAATTTTCAAATAATGGTATTGTTTTTGTGTGAGTAATGTAGTAACTATGTTACTCACACTTTTTTAAAATTCTAATTTAATTTATTTAAAATGAACTCAAAAAAAATATTTACGTTTGTTCTAATGGCTGTGATGTTGGTTGGCAAATTAACTGCACAAGATCTCATTTCAGCTAAAGATTTTGTGGCTTTACAAAAAGCTACACCCGGATTGGTTATAATTGATGCCAGTAAAGATAAATTATATGCTCAATCGCATATTGAAGGTTCTATTAATATTCCTTATGCCACTTTAAACGAAAAAGATGGAAAAATTGAAGGTTTGTTATTGCCTGTTGATCAAGTAGCCGGAATTTTAGGCTCAAAAGGAGTATCCAATGAAGATGCAATCGTAGTTTATGATGAAGGTAGTCAAAAGTATTCCACTAGAGTTTATTGGATTTTGAAATATTTGGGCGCTACCAATGTTAAAGTATTACACAAAGAAAACAATGCTTTTAGAGATGCCAGAGTAAAATTGACTGCTACTGTTCCAACTGTAAAAGCTAAAACTTTCACTGTCAACTTAGTTCCTGAAATCAATGCTGATGCCGCTTATGTTGAGTCGGCTATAGGAAATCCTGAAGTTATTATTATTGATGCTCGTCCTGAAAACGAATTCAAAGGTATCATGGATGATAAAAACACTTACAGCAAAGGACACATAGAAGGCGCTATCAATATTCCTTACGAAAGTATCGTAAAAGCTGAAACCAACGTATTCATCACTCCAGAGGAATTCAAAGTTTTAGCAGGGATTGAATTAAATCCTGATAAAACGTATTTGGTGTATTGTAAAACTGGCGTAAAAGGAGCAACCCTTTATGCTTATTTGACAAGTGTCATGGGCTTTAAAAATGTAAAAAATTATGAAGGGGCTTATGCAGAATGGGATTTTTTAGGTAAACCTAGTGTAAAATAATTCCAACTAAACTTTGTTCATATCAAAAACCGCTCTGATTTTCATCAGGGCGGTTTTTTTATTTTTAACTGAAAACTCTGAGAACATCTTCCAAAATCTCCAAAACATCATCCTTGGTGGGTGCTGTCACCAACTTTAATCTGTGTTCTTTAAAATTGGGAATTCCTTTGAAATAACCCGTATAATGTCTGCGGGTTTCTTGCAAACCTATACGATCTCCTTTCCATTCCATGGCATGTTCCAAATGCTTTCTTGAAACATCTACTCTTTCAGCTATGGAAGGTGTTGGCAACTGTTCGCCTGTTTCTAAATAATGTTTAACTTGTCGGAAAAACCAAGGATTACCAATACTTGCCCTTCCTATCATGGCTCCATCCAAGCCATATCGATCCCGCATTTCTTTGGCTTTTTCAGGAGTAGTGACATCCCCATTTCCAAATATGGGAATGTGAATGCGAGGATTGTTTTTAACTTCGGCTATCGGAGCCCAATCGGCTTCGCCTTTGTACATTTGATTGCGGGTTCTACCATGTACCGCTAAAGCTTGTATTCCAACGTCTTGTAATCGTTCAGCAACTTCATTGATAACAATGCTATTGGAATCCCAACCCAATCTAGTCTTGACTGTTACAGGTAAGGGTGAATGTTTGACAATAGCTTCGGTCAATTTGGTCATAAAATCCAAATCTTGTAACATCCCTGCTCCTGCACCTCTGTTGGCAATTTTGGAAACCGGACAACCAAAATTCAGATCGATAAAATCGGGTTTGGAATCTACCACAATCTCGACCGTACGCAACATGGCCTGCATATCATTCCCATATACTTGAATTCCTACCGGACGTTCTTTGTCGTAAATATCAAGTTTTTTGGTGCTTTTGGCTGCATTGCGAATCAATCCTTCCGAAGATATAAACTCCGTATAGACTACATCAGCTCCCAACTCTTTGCATATTTTTCTAAAAGGCGGATCGCTCACTGCTTCCATAGGAGCGAGTAACAAGGGGAAACTCCCCAATTCTATGTCGTTGATTTTTGCCATAATTCAGGTTGCGAAAATAAGGCTTTTTTTGAATCGATAACTATTTGGATTCATTAGTTGCAAAGGTTAAATAAAATCGAAAATCACGAATCATTTTTGTAATATAATCCCCTTGCACATAGGCAAGGGGCTACGACATGGTTTCAAAATTCAAAAATCGTAAATCAAAAATCGTAAATCAATGTCGTTTAGTTAACAAAAAATGTTCAAACTTTTACCGCAGAGTGCCGCAGAGAAGATAGATATTAAAAGGCTCTGCGGTACTTTGCGTTTTCTCAGCATACTCTGCGTTAAAAACTTTTTAAGATTCAAACTCCTTAACTAAACGACATTGAATCGTAAATCTAAAATCGTAAATCATAAATAAATCAAATGTATATTTGCATTTTTGTAAAAATGGATCAAATTCACATATATACCGATGGCGCTTGTACCGGAAATCCGGGTGTAGGTGGTTATGGTATAGTCATGGAATGGGTTGGCAAACCTTATAAAAAAGAATTTTCAGAAGGTTACCAATTGACGACAAACAATAGGATGGAACTTCTGGCAGTCATCAAGGCTTTGGAAAAAATAAAAGTATCCGGATTGCAAATCACCGTTTTTTCTGATTCCAAATACGTGGTTGATGCAGTCAATCAAGATTGGATTTCTGGTTGGAAAAAACGCTATTTTGCCAAAGTCAAAAACCCCGATTTATGGCGAAGATTTATAACCCTTTACGACCGCTTTCATCCTAAAATGGTATGGATCAAAGGACACAACGGTCATCCGCAAAACGAACGTTGTGACCAATTGGCGGTAGCTGCTTCACAGCAAAAAAAATTACTGCCAGATGCTGGTTATCAACCCGATTCTGATGGTTTATTCTGATGCTAGTTTTTCTAATTTTTCTAACAAGGCTTTGATGTAATCGGGTGGCGTACCATGATCAAATGTAGGAACCCGATAAGTCGTATCACCCATTTCTACTGAAAACATGGCATGCGGCGCTCCGTCAAACTGATGTTTGGTTGAGGGAGCTACTACAGATTCCAATGCATTAACATCCAACTTCTGAAATAATCGGTCTATTTCTTTTCTATCTTTTTCTGAAACGCTTATGGTTTTGTCTACTTTATCTTGGTTTTGAGTATATTTTATAACTTTCCCATCATACTGCAATTTACTTGAAAACCCTCTTGAAATAGCTTCGTACTGGATGCTATAGGGAAGCGTTTTGGGAATGACATTTTCAGATTTGTCAGATTGTTTACTTTCTTGCGGTATGGCAATCAAAATGGTTTGTCCTATAGAATCAAGTAAGAACAATGAATTATTTTCCACCTTATATTCAGCGGTATTACGAATTGCTTCCATAAAACGCATTTCTAATGCAGCTTCATCCATACAAAACATTTTGGTTTGAAATAAATCACCTATACTAAGTTTCCCTTGATTTCCAATGGAGATGTTGCCTCCAAAATTATTACAACCATTTTTTCCGTTGATCTTACCACCATGAATTGCAAATGTAGGTTTTACTCCCGTTTGATTGTCAAAGCCAACAATTTCCTTTGTTTCCCAACTGCCCTCCAAATCATTTGCAACACTTTCTGATTGAACAGGTAAAGCTTCAACTTTAGTTTTTGAAACCACCTTTATCAAGGTATAATACATGGTACTGCCATCGGCTGGGGGATTTTTAACTGGTGTAACTTTTACTTTTAATTCGTAAAAATAGCCTTCTTCATAATTAAAACCTTCAATTTGATCATAAAACAATTGCCACTCATCACCTTGATTTTCTTTAACCATCAAACATCTTTGCGGTGAAGAACCCACACAATCTGCGTAATGATTGGAGACAAACAACGTTTTTTCTTTAGCACAAGAAAATGCAACTAATAAAGTAAAAACAAATACAAAGACTGAATTTTTCATTTTAAATAATTTAATAGTGAATACTATGAGGCTTTGATAAAGCTCAAAACACAAATCAAAATCTAATTAACTCAACATGAGTATGGCTTTTTGTAAAGCAGCGATACATACATCAATTTCTTCCTTGGTATTGAATACCGCAAAGGAAATTCGCACTGTGCCGGGTACTTTGTAATACTGCATCAAAGGTTGGGTGCAATGGTGTCCGGTGCGGGCTGCTACTCCCATTTTATCGATGATACTTCCTATATCAAATGGATGCAATCCTTCTACAATAAATGAAATGACAGCAACTTTATGAGCGGCTGTTCCCAGTATTTTTACTTGGGGTATTTGCTCCAATGCTAGTGTGGCATAAGTGAGTAATTCCTGCTCGTGGGCTGCCATTTGTTCCAAACCTATTTCATGTATGAAATCCAAAGCAGCGCCAAATGCAATACCATCGGCAATATTGGGCGTACCTGCTTCAAACTTGAAAGGAAGTTCGGCGTAAGTGGTCTTTTCAAAAGTAACCTCTTGAATCATCTCTCCTCCACCTTGATACGGCGGCAATTTGTTGAGCCATGCTTCTTTCCCATACAATATCCCTATACCGGTAGGACCGTACATTTTGTGTGCAGATACCGTATAAAAGTCGCAATCCAATTCTTGTAGATCTACGGCAAGATGTGAAACCGCTTGTGCACCATCGATCAGTACGGCTGCGCCAAAACGATGGGCTTTGGTAATGATTTCTTTGATGGGATTGATGGTTCCCAAAGTATTGGAAACATGATTGACGGCTACTATTTTGGTGCGATGGGAAAGCAAAGCTTCAAATGCTTCCATTTCCAATTCGCCTCGATAATTGATCGGAATTACCTGTAAAGTCGCTCCCGATTTTTCACATGCCATTTGCCAAGGCACAATATTGGAATGATGTTCCAATTGAGAAATGAGTACTTCATCGCCTTTTTGTAATAATTGAGCAAATCCATTTGCAACCAGATTGATACTTTCGGTTGTCCCTC
>JAABRF010000065.1 GCA_011391075.1 Flavobacteriia bacterium
TAAAATATAAATTTTCAGCGTCATTATAATCAGCTGGTTCTTCAATAATAATTGCTTCAGCAGGCAATTGGTCTCGTCCTGCTCTACCGGCTTCTTGAATGTAATTTTCCAAGGAATTGGGTACATTGGTATGTATTACTTTTCTAACATTGGGCTTGTCAATCCCCATTCCAAAGGCATTGGTAGCAACCATAATTGGGAATTTTTCTGAAAACCATTGTTGGAATGCCTGATCTTTTTGAAATTTAGTAAGACCGGCATGGTAATACACACTTTTTAGTTTTTTTTGATTTAAAAAAGCACACGTTTGTTCCACATTTTTCCTGCTTCCCGCATAAATAATAATTACTTCATTGGGATTTGCACTCAAAAGCCTGTACAATTGCCCAAATTTATCGGGAGTTTCAATGATTTGCAATTTCAAATTGGCTCTGACTGATGATTGTTTGAAGATTTCGGGATTTTTAAGCAATAAATACTTTTCAATATCCTCTACTACAGGTTTGGTGGCAGTAGCGGTTAAGGCAATGATGTTTACATGTGGAAATATTTCTCGTAGGATATTGATTTTGAGATAAGATGGCCTGAAATCATGACCCCATTCGGATATACAATGTGCTTCATCAATTGCTATGAGTTGTACCGGTAGTTGCTTTAATTTTTCCTGTATAAAGTCAGATTGAAGGCGTTCGGGAGAGATATATAGAAATCTCACGCCACCAAATTGCAAATTATCCATGATTCTGACAATCTCATTGACGGAAAGAAAACCGGTAAGTGCCACAGCTTTGATATTGCGTTTCTGCAATTGATCAACTTGATCTTTCATTAAAGCTATTAGAGGAGAAACAACGATACACAAACCTTTATCATGTATCAAAGTAGGCACTTGAAAACACAGCGATTTACCCGAACCGGTTGGTAACAATGCAATAACGTCTTTCCTTTCGACAACCTTTTGTATTACTTCTTCTTGAGGTTCTCGGAAAGTATCATATCCCCAATAGGTTTTCAGTATATCAAGTGCAGAAATCATTGAAATGTGTTGATCACATTTAAAATGTATTGAATGCGTTTTTCAACCGTTCCGTGAGGTACTTCCACGACTCTATATCCTAACGATTTGTATGTTCTATTTAAGTGATTGTGAATAGCCAAGGATTGTTCAAAAGTCTCATAACGTTCATTATCGGTGGTATAAATATCTTCCCAAGGTGGCATGAGAAATACAAAGTCATATCTGTATTTTTTCCCAATTTCAATATATTCTTCCGGGTAATCCATACTGATGTAATTGAGATAAGCTTGTACATCGGGAATACCACGATCATAAAAAATGAAATCAAGATCGCTCGTTTCAGTTTCGTTGTATTGTTGTATTCTTCCTTTGAGCAACATATCACTAAACAACAAAGGTTCGGTTAAAAAGAGTTGTTCAGTACCTTTTTTTCGAGCTTCCAATATCACTTCGCGTGAAATCTCATGCAAACAAAAGAAACCCATTTGTTCCAGTTCAATAATAATAGTAGATTTACCGGTACCGGGAGCTCCGGTAATGACTATTTTTTTGGAAGTCATGTTTTTTAGGTATTAATTAGGCAATATAATTTCTAGATCCAAAAATAGCACTTCCTACGCGTACCATGGTACTTCCTTCATCTATAGCTATGCGATAATCCCCACTCATTCCCATAGAAAGCGTTTCAAGTTTCAAGTTTGAAGTTTCAGGTTGAGTTACTTTTAATTTTTGGTAAAACAGGTTGAGACTATGAAATTCTGTTTTAATTTGAGATTCGTTTTCTGTAAAAGATGCCATTCCCATGAGACCTACCACTTTGATATTTTGTAATTGGGAAAAGGTTTCACTTTGCAAAAGCGCTTCAATTTCGTTAAAATCCAAACCAAATTTAGTTTCTTCTTGAGCTATGTAAACTTGAAGTAAACAAGAAATGATTCTATTGTGTTTGCTAGCGTGTTTGTTGATTTCAGCTAATAATTCTAGACTATCAACTCCATGGATTAAATGCACATAAGAAGCCATGTATTTGATTTTATTGCTTTGCAAATGTCCAATCATGTGCCAACGGATATCGTTAGGTAATACCTCGTGTTTGGAAGTCATTTCCTGTACTTTATTTTCCCCAAAATCTCTTTGTCCTGCATCATAAGCTTCTTTGATGTCAGCTAAAGATTTTGTCTTGGATACTGCCACCAAAGTCACTTGAGGTGGAATATTATGACGAATTATTTTCAAGTTTTGAGCTATAAACACTTCATAATAGTTTTAATGCTAATCAATAAAAAAGTAAAACCTTTCCAAAAGAGGAAAGGTTTTATATAATTTAATCAAATTTGTGAATGACCAAGCCTGAACGCAATTTGGGTTCAAACCAAGTCACTTTAGGTGGCATGATATTACCCGAATCGGCTATATCCATCAATTGTTTCATAGAAACAGGGAATAAAGCAAATGCTACTGCCATTTCGCCATTATCAACTCTTTTTTGCAATTCCCCCAAACCTCTGATTCCACCTACAAAATCAATGCGTTTACTGGTTCGTAGGTCTTTGATATCTAATATGGGTTCCAATACATATTTGGATAAAATGGTAACATCCAAACTTTCAACAGGTTTGGAATCATCATAGGTATGTGATTTAGCATGCATTAAATACCATTTTCCATCCAAATACATAGAGAATTGATGCAAATGTGTAGCTTTTAAAACAGCTGTATCTATTTTCTCTATATCAAAATCTACTTTTAATTTCGCTACCAATTCAGAAGCCGAAAGTCCGTTTAAATCTTTAACAACTCTATTGTAATCGATGATTTGCATTTGATTATCGGGAAAATGAACCGCCATAAAATAGTTGTACGATTCTGTTCCGGTATGATTTGGATTTTGAGCTGTAAATTCATTTCCTATACCAGCGGCTGCGGCTGTACGATGGTGTCCATCGGCTACATAGGTAAAAGGTACTTTGGTACGGAAAAGTTCCTCTATTTTATGATTGGTTGCAGCATCATCAATCACCCAAAAATGATGTCCAAATCCATCTTCTGCGGTAAAATCATAAATGGGTTTGTTTTGAATGATAGTAGCAACTATGGCATCCAATTCAGGTACAGCCCGATAAGTAAAGAAAACAGGTTCGATATTGGCTTTCAACTTACGCATTAAAACTTTTCGATCTTCTTCTTTATCCGGACGTGTCAATTCGTGTTTTTTGATGATGCCATTTTCATAATCGGCACAAGCTGCAGCACCTACAATTCCATATTGAGTTCGCCCATTCATCGTTTGGGCATAGATATAGAATTTTGATTCAGTATCCTGATTTAAAATTCCATCTTGCATGAACTGATGATAGGTGTCAAAAGCTTTTTGATAAACCACTTCTTCATGTGGATCGATTTCATAATCAAAATCTATCTCAGCACGGGTAATATGCAAGAGCGATTCGGGTTTGCCAGCTGCCATTTGAGCAGCTTCCTCTGCATTCATCACATCATAAGGAAGACATGCTACATTTGACACGATATCTTGAGGTGGACGAAGTCCTTTGAAAGGTTTTACTATGGACATAAACTATTTTAGATTTACGATTTACGATTTTTGAATTTTGTCCTAAATATTTTATTTTAACAACGCTTATTGGAGCCTAGTTTTTAGCTAATTCAATAATTTGTTCAGCCAATTCAGTTCCAATTCGATCTTGTGCTTCTACAGTGGCAGCTCCAATATGAGGTGTTAAGGATAAATTTGGATTCATCAATAATTGAACTTCCGGTTTTGGTTCATGTTCATAAACATCCAAGGCAGCCCCTTTTAGTTTTCCGGTTTCTAATGCTTTCACTATAGCCATTTCATCTACTACTCCACCTCTCGCGGCATTAACTAAAAATGAACCTGTTTTCATCATTTCCAATTCTTTTATTCCAATGATATATTCCTTTTGAGCGGGAACATGTAAGGAAACAAAATCAGAATTTTGCAACAGTTCTTCTATTGAAACTCTTTTAATGTCAAAATTTAACTTTTGACCATCAAAAAACTCAACTTCAATATGTTGTGGAGTATCATATTTATCATTAGTAAGCACATTCATACCCAAACCTAAACCTACTTTAGCAGTTGCTTTTCCAATACGACCAAATCCGATAATTCCTAAAGTTTTACCTTTAAGCTCAGTTCCCTTGGCATAATTTTTCTTTAAACCGTCGAAATTAGATTCACCCTCCAAAGGCATATTGCGGTTTGAATCGTGTAAAAAACGAGCCATTCCGAAGAAATGTGCAAATACTAATTCGGCTACTGAATGAGAAGAAGCACCAGGCGTATTGATGACTTTGATTCCTTTGGAACGAGCATATTCTACATCAATATTATCCATTCCTACTCCACCTCTACCGATGATTTTGATGCTAGGACAAGCATCAATCAGGTTAGTTCTGACTGTTGTAGCGCTGCGAACTAATATTACATCTATTTGATTTTTATTGATATATTCTATCAATTGGTCTTGTGGAACTTTGTCGGTTATGATGGTTAAACCGGCCTTTTCCAATGCATTTACTCCAGATTTTGACATTCCGTCATTTGCTAAAATCTTCATAATATTGATTTTAAAGTTGTTTTTATATGAATTAAAGCAGAAAAGTATATTTCTACTTGGTTGAAATTTATATTTTACAATAGATTTAATAACATATGAATAAGATGTAAATCAATCTTTGATTTATTGCGCTATTCGCAAAATACCAAGGGAATGATTAAAAATCTTAAAAATTTCTAAGTGATAATTAGACCAATCCTCTATATTTCCTAATAAACCATTCAGACGACAAAGATACAATAATTATGGCTAACAACCATTTCCAATCGATTAAAGGTGTAGTTGTAAGGGTACTTTTTTGGATGTTT
The DNA here is from genome assembly GCA_011391075.1 of Flavobacteriia bacterium. Taxonomy (GTDB): domain Bacteria; phylum Bacteroidota; class Bacteroidia; order Flavobacteriales; family Flavobacteriaceae. The sequence goes on from JAABRF010000065.1 coordinate 4,929, forward strand.
TTAAAATTTGGATTTTGGGCCAATTGTTGCAACAATAAATCTATTTGATTGGAAAGTACAGCTGTTCCTTCCGAATTTTGAGCTAAAACGTTTAGTTTATCAAACTGAGCTGAAGTAAACTGTTCTTCTGCACTGTAATCCAACACCTTAAAACTTCCCGTTTGGCTTAAATTTTTACCTTCAACATTTACTTTGAAAGAATAATCACCAGGTTTTAAATTTTTAAAAATTGCTTCATAAGCTTTCGCATTTAATACCATGGGCAGTTTTTGAGACTTTTTGGTTTGTAAATCCGAAAATGTAATCAAAAGTTGGGCACGAGTGTCTAATTGGAAATTTTGATCAAAATATTGAACTTTAATCCATTGATTTTGATTGCTATATAATAATTTATTGAAATCCAATTTGAGGGGATTGACTTGCGTATCATCGTTACAAAATTGAACAATGGCATTGATAAATTGATCAAATGGCTCAAAACTTTGTTTTTCCAATTTGCTTTTCATTTTCCACTGCCACAAACCTTCACCAAATAAAATGGCATACTTATTTTGAGTTGTACTAAAAGTTGTAAGTAAAGGCGATTCCAATTGTGTATTCCCTATTTTTTGAAATAATAAAATATCATGTTGCGTTTTCATTTCTATTTCTCCAAATAAATCCTGTAAAGGCGGAAGATTTTCAATTGCGAAATCTTGTAGGGTAAAATTGGGGTAATTTTCATTGTATACACCTCTGTACTGCTCTTTGAGTTGGGTTGTTTTTTTAACAAAAAATGTCTGGTTTTTATTGAGGTAATCCCAATCAGTTTTAGAGCCTGTTATAAAAAAAAGATTCTTTTTAGCCGTAATCAAATCTTTTATAAGTGAGCCTAAATTTGAAGTAGGTTGATATAAAATAACTAATTGATAATCTGATAATTTAATATCTTTGATTCCACCAATACTCAAATTTACTTTTCGTTGTTTATTACGCTCTATACTTTGCTTTATTGCTCCCAAATCCGGATGGTAAAAACTACTTACGAGCAAAACTTTAGCTTGTTGATCCACTACTTCAACCCAAAAATCTTTGCGATTGTTTCGGGTATTTTTTTCACTATTTAAAGGACTCAATTGGGCTGTGTAATAATGGTTTCCTACTTGATCAGCTTTCAGAAAAAACGAAAGGTTTTCTGTAGTTTTTTTTGAATCTAAGACAATTACTTTTTGAAAAACTTTTTGGTTGTTTTTAAAAACTGTCAGTTGAGATTGAACACTTTCATTACCCACGTAATTAACTAGAATTTCGACTGGAAACTCATTGTCTAAGAATGTATAGGTGTTTACATTCAGTTGAGTTATCGCAATATCAGCATATTTTGTGGTATCTCCCAAAACAACAGGATAGATTGGATTTTTACTTTTAAAATAGCTGTAATCATTCCCTTGGGTTTGATTTCCATCGGTTAAAAGTAAAACTGGATGCTTTTCAAAAGTAGATCCAATATCATTTAATTGAGTTAAAAGTGGTGAAAAATTGGTTTCCATTTCATCAAAAGACAAGGAATCGCCTACCTTAACATCATTTCCAAAAGTGAGATATTGAATATCAAATTTTTTAGAAAGAGTTGGATCCTTTTTAATTCTAGCAATTATTTCTTTGGGCATTTTATCTGCACCAATTGACTTGATAGATAGCGAATTATCGGCTGCTACAATCAATTGGGGTTTGTAATCTGTAATACTTTGTTTCTTCCATTTAGGATTTAAAAGCAAAAGGGCTAATGCAAATACTGAGATAAATCTAAGGGCAAAAAGCAATTGAGTCCCTTTGGGTGACTTTCTTTTTTGGGAATAGTACAACCAACCAGCTACTGCAAATGCAATACCAATAGATGCGACAAAAATGAGGATGTTGTGTATCAAATTTTGGTTCGTATAATGTATTAGATTTGGATCTTTAAGAAATCTCAGTTATCCCTCTTCTCAAAATCTTCCTTATCTTTATCTTTTAATCTTTTGACAATTAAATAGATAAGAGCCACAATGATAAGCCCATAAAATAATATAGGTAATCCTATCAATACAAAAGTAAAATATTTCATTTTATTTGAGTTTTACTGCCGTTCCATAAGCCATAATCTCTGCAGCACCTTGCATTACTTGAGAAGTAGTAAATCGAACGCCAACAACAGCATCTGCTCCCATTCTACGAGCATCTTTGAGCATTCTTTCGAGTGCTTCTTCTCTAGAATCAGCTAAAAGTTGGGTATATTCAGAGATTTCACCTCCAATAATATTTTTAAGACCTGCAAAAATATCTCTTCCAATATTTCTTGCTCTTACTGTGCTTCCTCGCACAATCCCGATAGATTCTGTAATTTCTCTACCGACAATATTTTCAGTATTTACGTATAACATTTTATTTAATTTTTTGGATTATATATTTATGTCAACATGCCGCCATCTACGTTAAGGGTTTGTCCCGTGATATAAGCACTGTTATCAGAAGCTAGGAATACACAAGCATTGGCAACATCTTCTGGTGTTCCTCCTCTTTTCAATGGAATGGATTTTCTCCATTCATTGACCGTATTTTCGTCTAAAACAGCCGTCATTTCTGTTTCAATAAATCCCGGAGCAATGGCATTGCAACGAATATTTCTGGAGCCCAATTCAAGTGCTACAGATTTCGTAAAGCCAATGATTCCGGCTTTGGAAGCAGCATAATTGGCTTGGCCAGCATTTCCTTTTACGCCCACTACCGAACTCATATTGATTATGCTTCCCTTGCGTTGTGACATCATGGGTTTGATTACCGCCTTGGTCATGTTGAAAACTGATTTCAAATTGACTTGGATGACCTTATCATAATCCTCCTCACTCATCCGCATCAACAAATTATCTTTGGTAATGCCTGCGTTATTGATTAACACATCGATCGAACCAAATTCTTTGATCACCTCGCCTACCATATCATGTGCAGCTTTAAAATCGGCAGCATCAGATTGGTAACCTTTGGCTTTAACTCCGAAACTTTTTAACTCGCTTTCCAATGATTCAGCAGCCTCTTTAGAAGCGCTATAAGTGAAAGCAACGTGGGCTCCTTCGGCTGCCATTTTTAATGCAATACCTCTTCCGATTCCTCGAGTTGCGCCCGTTATGATTACATTTTTTCCTTGTAATTGACTCATAATAAAAAATTCTAAATAATAAAGTTCAAAGATAAAAAAATATACCATTTATGAACATTTTTCATGTCATAATATTAATATAAATTTAGAGAATGATATTATACCTATAGTTTAATATAAATATATTATATATTTATATATTAGATGTTTAATAAATATTTATAAATCTTATAACAATACTTTAATTGAGAATTTATTCACAAAAAAACTTATCAACAGCAAATTGTTAATTACTTCTTAAAATACGGTGAACAATTATGAAAAAGGTCGTTTAATTTTACCATCTCTTTATCTCCTTAATTTATTATAGCCATATCGTCTAACCAAAAAAAATTTAAAATGTTAGAAAATTTAATCGCCGAAAAAGTTCAAAGAACATACACATATAAGGAGGTGTTAGAAGCTTCAGTTGCTTATTTTAGAGGTGATGAACTGGCCGCCACTACATGGATTAAAAAGTATGCATTGCGTACCAAGACAGGTGCTTATTTAGAGCTCAATCCCGACGATATGCACAAACGTATGGCTCGTGAATTTGCTAGAATTGAACACAAATATGATACGCAAACCGCTGAACATCATTTTGATAATTTGTCAGAATATGGTTTGCAACGCACCTTACTCACCGAAAATAAAGTATATCAGTTATTCAAAGAATTCGGACAAGTCATTCCTCAAGGTAGTGTGATGTATGGTCTTGGAAATACTGAAGTCATTGCTTCTCTATCCAATTGTATCGTCGTGCCTGCTGTTGAAGATTCTTATGGGGGAATTTTTCATACGGACCAACAAATGGCGCAACTTTTCAAAAGAAGATGTGGCGTAGGTACTGATTTATCCAAATTGCGTCCTCGTGACGCTGGCGTTTCCAATGCCGCAGGAAGTACTACCGGAGCCGTTTCATTTATGCACCGTTTTTCAAACACAACGCGTGAAGTCGCACAAAATGGTCGTAGAGGTGCACTTATGTTGACTATGGATATTGCACATCCTGATATTGAAGAATTCATCAGCGTAAAACAAGATTTATCTAAAGTTACTGGTGCCAATATTTCCGTTAGAATTTCGGATGAATTTATGCAAGCTGTTGTCTCTGATTCTGATTTTACGCTTCGTTGGCCTATTGACAGTTCAAAACCCAAAGTAAAAAAGGTGGTCAAAGCCAAAGATATATGGAATCTCATTATCAAAAGTGCACACAACACAGCTGAACCAGGAATTATATTTTGGGATAGACAACATTATTATTCTACCTCTTCTATTTATCCCGGATTTAAAAACGTTTCTACCAATCCTTGTTCGGAGATTGCCATGCAAGGTGGAGATTCTTGTAGATTGATAGCTGTGAATCTGTATAGTTTTGTAGAAAATCCTTTTTCAGAAAACGCCACTTTCAATTTCAATAAATTTTACGAAACGGTTTATGAAACCCAACGTTTGATGGATGATTTGGTAGATTTGGAATTGGAAGCCATTGATAAAATATTATCAAAAATTGATAATGATCCAGAAGATGAATACATCAAACACACTGAAAAAAGTACGTGGGAACTACTTAGAGATACAGGTATCAAAGGACGTCGAACCGGTTTAGGATTTACGGCTATGGGTGATGCTTTGGCGGCTTTAAACATCAAATTTGACACAGATGAAGCGCTACACATGACGGATGAAATCATGCGTACCAAATTGAAAGGTGAATTTGATTCTAGTGTAGATATGGCTATTACTCGTGGTCAATTTGAAGTTTTTAATCGCAATATCGAAGAAAAATCAGAATTCATTCAAATGATGAAAGTTGATTTTCCCGATTTGTACGAACGTATGATGAACAATGGTCGTAGGAATATTTCCATCAGTACGGTAGCTCCAACCGGAAGTTTGAGTATGTTGGCTCAAGTTTCTTCAGGAATCGAACCTGTTTTCTTATTGTCCTATACCCGTCGCAGAAAAGTGAATCCCAATGATGAAAATATCAGAGTAGATTTTACTGACGAATTAGGTGATGCATTTGAAGAATTTACCGTATATCACGAAAAATTGAAAGTTTGGAAGGAAGTAACCGGCAAAACCGACATCAGTGAAAGTCCTTATTGGGGTGCTACAGCTCCCGAAATAGATTGGAACAAACGCATTGAATTGCAATCATTAGTTCAAAAATACACTACTCACTCTATCAGTTCGACGATTAATTTGAAATCGGATGCTACGGAAGATTTGGTGAGTAATATTTATATTGAGTCTTGGAAACAAGGATTAAAAGGAATTACCGTATACAGAGATGGTTCTCGTAGTGGGATTTTGGTTTCAACCGATGAACAAAAGAAATCCACCACGGGAGACAATTCTGAAACCTTTAGAGGCAAAAGACCAACCAAATTGGATGCACAAGTGGTTCGTTTTTACAATGATTCTGAAAAATGGTTGGCTGTAGTTGGTTTATTGGACAATAAACCTTACGAAATCTTCACAGGAAAAGCCAAAGACGCCTTCAACTTACCCGATTGGGTGGACGATGGGTTTGTCATCAAACACCGAGAAGAAGATGGCACTGCTCGATACGACTTTCAGTACATGGACAGTGACGGATATAAAGTGACTATTGAAGGATTATCAAGATCATTCAACAAAGAGTTTTGGAATTATGCCAAATTGATTTCCGGGGTTTTACGTCATGGCATGCCACTACATTATGTGGTGGATTTGGTCAACAATTTGAATTTATTTGATGAGAATATCAACACATGGAAAAATGGGGTTTCCAGAGCATTAAAGCGCTTTATCCCCGATGGTACTGTAGCAGTTGATAAAAAATGCCCCGAATGTAGCGATCCCGAAGGATTGATTTATGAAGAAGGTTGCCTGAAATGCAAGAGTTGTGGGCACAGTAAGTGTGGATAGAAGTTTTTTATAAATATCTAGGAAAATATACTTTTCTTTAATTTAAAAATTTCCTTGTTATTGTTATCAATATCAATAACAAGGAATTATTTTGAAATCTTTACTGGAGAATATTTTATCTCAACTAGTGTTATTTGGCTTACCCTAATACGTTCATGTTGTTTATTAAAACTTTCAGTACCATTGCTAAAGCATTCCTTC
>JAABRF010000066.1 GCA_011391075.1 Flavobacteriia bacterium
ATACTTAAAAAAATTGGGATTTATGCAAAATGCAGATGGGATGTTTGAAAAGAGTTTGGAGTAAATATTAAAACCATGAACATCATCATCCAAAACGCTACGCTTATCACTTCAACCCAGATTTTAACTTCAAATATTAGAATCGAAGGGGAAAAAATTGTGGAAATAGGTCTCCATATTCCATTTTCAAATACCGATACTATTATTGATGCCACCGGAAAATACGTTATTCCGGGTGGTATTGACCCGCATGTGCATTTGCATTTATCTACAGGAGCCGGCTATTCATCTGATGATTTTTATTCGGGAAGTGTGGCAGCTCTTTACGGTGGGACAACTTCTATAATTGATTTTGTTACACCACATAAAGGACAATCCTTGGTAGAAGCCTTGGAAGACCGAAAAAAAGAAGCCGAAAATGCTTTGTCCGATTATTCTTTTCACGTGAGTCCGATTGATTGGCATGAAAACATCGAGCGAGAAATAAGTATTTGTAAAGAATTGGGTATTACCTCTTTCAAAGTGTATTTGGCATATTTGCAAAGTATAGGTTTGGATAGTGAAGTATTTGCCAATGTTTTGAAAAGTGTAGCAAAAATTGGAGGTATGGTCACCATTCACTGTGAAATGGGAAAAGAAATTGATGATTTAAGAGATCGTTATTTTACAGAAAACAAAACTACACCACTTTATCATCCGCTTTCTCGTCCTGCAAAATTGGAAGCTGATGCTGTCCAAATGGCCATTGAAATGGCAGCAGAAGCCGATTGTCCCATTTATATCGTTCATGTTTCCTCATCCGAATCTCTGCTACACATCCAAAAAGCACAAACCAATGGTCAAAAAGTATATGGAGAAACTTGTCCACAGTATTTATTGTTAGACGATTCAAAATATCAAGGCACATTTACCCAAACTGCTCCTTTTGTCATGAGTCCACCTTTACGAAAAAAAAGTGATCAGGGAGCCCTTTGGCAAGCGATCCAAAAAGGGAATATCCAAACCATTGGAACCGATCATTGTCCGTTTATGATGGCACAAAAAGAATTGGGAATTGATGATTTTAGAAAAATTGCCAATGGAGCCGGCGGTATCGAGCATCGGTTGGAATTACTATTTACCTATGGCGTTTTAGAAAATAAAATTACCTTGTCACAATGGGTTAATCTCTGTAGTACCCATGCTGCAAAAACATTTGGGATGTATCCACGTAAGGGAAATATCGAAATAGGAAGTGATGCAGATGTAGTGATTTGGAATCCTGAGATTGAAAGAATAATTTCGGTTCAAACCCAACATCAAAACTGTGATTCCAATATTTTTGAGGGATTTCAAATCAAAGGTTTGGCTGAAACAGTTATACGTCGTGGTGAGATTTTGATTGAAAAGGGAATATTAAACAAATCTCTTTCGAAAGGACATTTTCTGGTTCGAAAATAAATCGTTAAGGTCTTAAAACAAACAAAGGTGTTAAGATTATACTTAACGCCTTTGTTTGTTTAATAAATTGAAAGTTTAAAACCCAACGCGCATTCTATTGCGATCCATCAAACTTCTCAATGCTTCTCCCGGATTTTTAAATCTATTGGTAAACATCATGGCAGCGATGATATAAGGTTTGTAACCGGCTTCCAGATATGTTGGAATTCTGTATTGTTCAAAAACATTTCCATCCACTTCGCCTTCTTTACAGGAAACACCACTGATATCAGCAGGCAGGCAATGCATATACAAAGCGTCTCCATTTTTGGTGACTGCTTGTTTATCGGCATTGTATTCCCAATCTTTGAAATGAGCATTATTGGCTAAACATACTTGTTCCAAATCTTTCAATCCGGCTTTGTCGGCATTTTTGAGTAATTCGGTTCGTTGTTGCATGATATGGAATGGCGCCCAACTCTTTGGATAAACAATATCTGCATCTTTCATAGCGTCTTTCATGTCGTGATTGATTTTGAAAGATCCGCCACTGGCCACTGCATTTTTTTGAGCCAATGCGACAACTTCAGGAATCAAACCATAGCCTTCGGGATGTGCTAATTCAATATTCATTCCAAATCGAGACATCAACCCAATGATTCCTTGCGGTACTGAAAGTGGTTTGCCATAACTTGGTGAATACGCCCAACTCATCACAATTTTTTTACCTTTCAAATTTTCCAACGAACCAAATGTATTTTGTAAATGCATCAAATCGGCCATAGATTGTGTTGGATGATCGATGTCACATTGCAAATTGATGATTCCGGGGCGAACGGGTAAAACGCCTTTGGCAAATCCTTCGTCCAAAGCTTCACCGACTTCACGCATGTATTTATTGCCTTCTCCGAGAAACATATCATCACGAATACCGATGTAATCACTCATGAAAGAAATCATGTTGGCGGTTTCACGAACTGTTTCCCCATGGGCAATTTGTGATTTTTCTTCATCCAAATCGGCTACTGCCAATCCCAATAAATTGGCTGCTGAAGCAAAAGAAAATCGGGTACGAGTCGAATTGTCACGAAAATTGGAAATAGCCAATCCCGAGTCAAAAACCCTTGGCGAAATATTCATTCCTCTCATTTCTTTTAAAATACCGGCAACTTCCAATAGGATGCGAAGGTCTTTTTCACTTTTTTCCCATGTCAGGAGGAAATCTTTTTGGTATAAGTCGGAAGTTAATTGACTAAGAGCGTTTATTTTATCATTTATGTTCATATAATTCAAATTATTTTCAGTTATCCAATTATTTTAAAGTTCATAAGCAAATGCTGCATAAAAAGCCGTTGCCACAACCAAATCACTGATAGGCACTTTTTCATTGGGTGCATGAGCCAAGACTTCATTTCCGGGACCAAAACCAATGGTAGGTATTTTATAGGTACCGCATGTCATAATCCCATTGGTTGAAAAAGTCCATTTATCAACTTTGGGTTTGGTACCGTAAATTTTTTCATACGCTCTGACACCTGTTTGAACAATCTCGGTATCTTCTTCCATTTTCCAAGTTGGATAATATTTTTCCATTCCATAGGTCAATCCTGTCCAAGCGGTTTCGGAGTAATCCAAAACTTCCACTTTAGCATTCATATCTTTCACTAAAGCTTCGATTTCTGCAATAGCAGATTCCTTTGTTTCGCCCCAAGTAAGACGTCTGTCGAGGTGTATACGCGCATAATCGGAAACGGCACATAGTGAAGGGCTACCTGAAATGATTTCTGAAATGGTAACGCTTCCTCTTCCTAAAAATTCATCGTAAGCCAAGCGTTCGTTGAGTTTTTCAATTTCCAATGCCGCTCTTGATGCCATGTATATAGCATTTTTGCCGCGTTCGGGAGCTGAACCATGCGATGAAACTCCGTAGAAATGTACGTGAATTTCCATACGACCGCGATGTCCACGATAGATGTTGAGATTGGTAGGTTCAGTACTGATGACAAAGTCAGGGATAATCTTTTCTTCTTCAATGATGTATTTCCAACACAAACCATCACAATCTTCTTCCATCACACTTCCAACGAAATAGATAGTCAAATCACGATCAAAAGCCAATTCCTTCAAAATTCTACCAGCTGTTACAAAAGCTGCCGGTCCACCTTCTTGGTCAACGGTACCTCGTCCATGCACATAACCGTCTTTAATCTCACCACCTAGAGGATCAAAAGTCCAGTTTTTCATATTTCCCATATCAACTGTGTCCATGTGACCGTCTATAGCTAGGATTCTTTTACCGTTTCCAATGCGTCCGATGACATTTCCCAATCCATCTATTCTGACTTCGTCAAATCCGGCCTCTTCCATCTGGCGTTTCAACTCCAATTGGACGTCTTTTTCTTGCGTACTTAACGATTTGATTTTTACAAGTTTTGATAAATTTTGGGCTGTATAATCACTGTATTTTTCCGATAGTTCTTTTATTTTAGCATAAATCGCTTCCATATATTTGATTTTAAATTAAGGGTTACAAATTTAGGGAAATTAAATGATTCGAGACTCAAAATCAATACTTTTGTTTCTTTAGCATTTGATGTTTTCATTTTGTAATTGCAAGGTGAAAATGCAATTACAATAAAAAATAAATTTGACTTTGATGTATTGAAATTTAAACTTTGAATAACCGCAAACCTCTTATATTTGCACAAATTATTTAAATGGAAATTACACCCAACAAACCGGATGCTTATGCAGTTTTAAAGATCAAGGAATTCCGTTTGTTTTTGACCGCTCGATTTGTCATTACGGTAGCAGTGCAAATGCAATCCATCATTGTGGGATGGCAAATATACGAGATGACCAAAGACCCTCTTTCTTTGGGATTGATTGGACTTTCGGAAGCTATTCCCTTTATTATCATGGCCTTTTTTTCGGGACACATAGCCGATACTTTTAACCGAAGAACCATTATTTTAAGTTCGCTATTTGTTTATTTTTTGTGCGCGGTTTTGCTTTTGCTTTTTACAGTTCATTTAAACTTTATACTTGCAGATTTTCATATCCTTCCCATTTTTATTGTCATTGCAGTAACGGGATTTGCACGCGCTTTTATATATCCGGCGCAAACAGCCTTTATGGCGCAACTCGTACCGCGAGCTCTCTACACCAATTCTTCAACTTGGAATAGTACTACTTGGCATATTGCAGCAGTCACCGGACCTGCGATTGGTGGATTGATATACGGTTTTCTAGGCATTACTTGGGCTTATCGTTTGGTTGTGATGCTCGTAGGATTGGGATTTATTCTTTTTCTTTTTATTCAATCCAAAGCCATGCCTCTTAAAGAAACAAAGGAATCTATCGTTCAGAGCATTCGTTCGGGAGTACAATTTGTATTTCAAAACCAAGTGTTGTTAGGGGCCTTGTCATTGGATATGTTTGCTGTTCTTTTTGGTGGTGCAGTAGCTATGTTACCTGTATTTGCCGCAGAAGTTTTATTAGTTGGCCCACAAGGCTTAGGCTTTTTAAGAGCTGCACCTGCTGCAGGAGCTGTTATAATGGCTTTGTATCTAGCCTATCATCCTCCTTTGAAAAACACGGGAACCAAACTCTTTATCAGTGTTGCGGGGTTTGGTATGAGTATGATTCTTTTTGCATTGTCCAAAAACTATTATTTGTCCTTGGGATTATTGGCATTGAGTGGCATGTTTGACAACATCAGTGTAATTGTGCGTCACACCATACTCCAATTGTATACGCCAGATCACATGCGGGGACGAGTAGCCTCGGTTAATAGTGTATTTATTGGTTCTTCCAATGAAATAGGTTCATTTGAATCTGGATTGGCTGCTAAGTTGATGGGATTGATTCCCTCGGTAATTTTTGGAGGTGGAATGACTTTGTTGATTACCGGCATTACAGCACGATTGAGTCCGCAATTGAGAAAGATGAATTTGGGAGATAAAGTTTCTTGAGTCTATCTATTTGATACAATCTATTGCATAAAGCCTTTGCATAATTTGTTATTTGAAAAATAACTTGTTATGTTTGTCATCACTAACTTTCAATTTAATAATATTTGGAAGCCGAAAACCAATTAAAAAAAACGGAGCCGAACCGAAAAGCTTACGAGTAGGAACATCTAGAAACTAACAACTAACTTTATGAAAACAATTTTTATTCTATTAACATGTCTGAGTATTTCTATTCACTCTTTTGCACAAACTGATTCTGAATTTTTTAATGAAGTTCAATTACTTCTTAAAAAAGCAGAAGGAAAAATGATTGTAGGTTTAATGGGTGATGACATTAAAATTGGGTCTCAAACATTTACCCAAGATTTCGTATCCATTTCACAAATTGGAACTGGAAAATACGGAAGTGAATGGTTATATGATTATTCAAAGCTTGATTGGAGTAACATACAATATTATTTATGGTCGGAAAATTCAAATGACAAATTAAATAAGTTAGTCATTGAATTTAAAAATGATATAGTTATACATCAACATGTCAAAGGTGAAACCAGTGACAAAAGAACTGTTGATAGTCTTGAATTATTCTTTTTGGCTAAAGACTATGAAAAAATGAAAAGTATTTTCAGTTCTTATTACAAGTAGTATTATTGGAAATATATTTAAAAAGGGTAGAATCAAACGGCTTTACCCTTTTTTATTTAAAAAAAACCTCAGCTTGCAAAATAGCTTCCGGTTTGCCAACATCAATCAGAATATCTCCTGAATGGTCATATCCTAAGAGGATTTGATCAGACATCAATCGCATATAGGTTTTCATGATGGAAAACTTTCCACGTTCATCGATGTAATCAAAAATGTCTTTTCGCATGATGTGAATGCCACTGAAAGCTGAAACTTTATAGACCTGTGTTTGGTTGATAATTTCTTCTCCGGTAACAAAATTTTTCCATCCGCACAAACGCATGTTGTGGTCAAACATCAATTTGCGAGAGCTATCCCGATCGGATACGGCTAAAGTAACCAATGGTGAATGGGTTTGATGAAAAGCCAACATTTGGGTCAAATCCATTTGGGTTAAAATATCGACATTGAGCACAACAAAGTTGTCTCCTTCAAGAAAAGGTCGGGCTTTGAGTAATCCACCGCCTGTTTCTAATACTTCGTCCGTTTCATCCGAAATCTCGATATGACATCCAAAGTTGGCATGTTGTTGTAGAAAATCGACAATCTGATTGCCAAAGTGATGTATATTGATGACCATTTCATGAATACCTGCAGCTTTCAAATATTCTATATTGCGTTGTAGCAAAGTTTTACCATTGACCAACGCCAAGGCTTTGGGATGAACATCAGTAAAGGGTTTGAGTCGGGTTCCCAAACCAGCAGCAAAGATAAGGGCTTTCATGAATGGCGTTTAAATATATTAGATTTATAGATGATACGTTAATTGAAGTGTAAAGTTTGATCAATAGGTAAAGATACTATTTAAGGTGGGTTCAAAAAAATAAGTTTAATTGAATTTTTGGTTTAGCCATTTTTTCAGTGTAACTTTTGTGCAATGCTGTATCTTATTGGCATGAAATTAAATTGGAAACCCTTTAAAAAGGTGATCTCCTACCCTATTAAAATCAAAAAAAATCAAAAAAGGACTTTGATGTAAAAAAAGATTTACCTAACCCAATTTTGGGCATTGGTATGTTCCAAATGTATGACAACTTTCGGATAACGGTTGTGGAGGTAAGCTGTCAATTGAGTTGCAGCATACACTGAACGATGTTGGCCACCGGTACAACCGAAATTGACTTGCAAGTGTTTGAAGCCTCTTTCTAGATAATTGTCAACAGTCATATCGACTAGAGCATAGACATTTTTTAAAAAAGCAGGCATTTTTGTTTGTTCTTCCAAGAATAAAATGACATCTTGATCTAAACCGCTTTGGGTTTTACAATGTTCGATTCTGCCGGGATTGAGAATACCACGGCAATCAAAGACAAAGCCGCCACCATTCCCTGAATCATCGGTAGGAATTCCTTTTTTGTATGAAAAACTTTGAATGGTGATGGTTAGGGTCATTTTGATTTTAGATTTTAGTCCTGATAGGAATCGGGACGTTAGGGTTATTTGGTTATGGGTAATAAGGTTATTAAGTTATAAGGAATTTAGAATTTAGAATTTGGAATTTGCATTTTGTAAATCCCCTTTTATTAAGGTTTAAATTGTTTGACTTTTTCCATTATTTCGGGTGATGTCAATAAGTTATTCAACTGCTTTAAATAAGGAAACTCTTCTAGGTAACCGCGGTCAGTGAGTAAGTGCATGTGTTGCAAATGGAGCTGAATACTTTCCAAAAAATGGGTTTTACGTTCCACTAATCCGCGCAAACCGTAGGCACCCAACAATTGGTAAAAGCGTACAATCAAGGCGTATTTATAACCTTGTTCCAAAACTGATCTTGGCACCTTTTCTTGCTCTACAAAGATATCAAAATAGATTTGGGTCAAACGGGTTTTCCATTCTTGGGGTAGTTGGGCTTTGGCTTGGTACAACAAGGAAACCAAATCATAACCCAAAAAACCTTTCATGCCTCCTTGAAAGTCTATGAAATAGGGTTGACGGTCTTTTAACATGATGTTACGTGCTTGAAAATCGCGGTAGAGGAAATAGTCTGCAGGCAAGTCTTGGATGTGTGTGGCGAGTGTGGTGATTTCTGCAATCAAAGCTTCTTTTTTATAGGGAAGATCCAACCGATCTAGGAAGAAATTCTTAAAATAGAACATGTCATTTTGCACCACTTTTTGGTCAAAAACTTGAAAGTCGTAACATTGAGTATAATCTATTTGCCTCTTGAGTTGGATTTGCATCTGTGCCAAATGCATGATGCTTTTCGCATAAATTTCAAAGACACTTTCGGTATACCCTTCATTTTGAAGAACACCCAACAAATCTATATTACCCAAATCCTCTTGTAAATAGCAAGTCTCGGTGGAATTCACAGCTAATAATTTGGGAACTTGAATTCCTTGTTGATTCCAAATCCGACTGAGATAGAAGAAAGTGCGATTTTCGGCAACAAAGTCATTTTCAGTAAGTATAAAACGGTTTCCATTGGTCAATACCAAGCGGTAGTTTTTGCGATTGGAACCACTCACAGCAAGATCCTGCACTTCCACCTGCGATACATTGAGGAAGTTATGAGCAAAATCGAGTGAAGTACTTAAAATGGCCAAAGTCTGATAATTTGAAAACAAAAATACGAAACTTGTGGAAACTTTGTACCATTTCACATTAAACCGTGTGAGTTGGTAGCAAGGATTATGAAAAACCCTTCCGACGAGCCCAATCGGAAGGGATTCTTATTAACTCCTAAACCAAAAAGAAAATGAAATTCTCATGGTTTATATTACACCTCTTATAAGCGAGGTGTAGGTTAAAAATTGTACATTGTCCTTATTCATATTCATTGATGCCGTATAAAATTTCCTTCATTTTACTTCCGTTGACTTCTACGGGTTTATAGGCCGTATTGAATTTTTCGATGGCTATATCGATATCTGTTTTGAGTTTTTGGTATTCCGGAGGCAAACTACTTTTGCACTGAGCTGCATTTTCATAACTATCCAAAATAATTTTGAACTTTTCATAAAACTTTCCACCTTGGTCTATAAAAGCATTGTATTGGATGATGAATTGTAACAAGCGATCGATTGGAAACTCAAGATTGACCTGCATTTTATGCGCTTTTACAGTTTGAGCCGGATCATTCATATAAGTATCCATTTGACCTAGATAGGTTTTCAATTTTTCATGTACTTGATCCCAATCATCTGCATTTCGGCACGCAGCCAAAGAGGTAAAGTAGCCTATGGGTTTGGTATAATCAGTAAAGAGTTGTTCCAAATCCAATTTGATCTTGGCATGGCTCTTTTGCAAAAAAGCCGTTTCAAACCAAATGGTATTTAAATCTTGGTGCATCCTAAGGGTAAAATCCATGATACACTCCACCTGAGTCAGTTCTTGTTGTTTTACTTCTTTTGAGGCATCACTATTAAACAAACCCACTAATGTAGTGGCAATGTTGGCATAAACATTATCCCCTAAAATCTTGGTAAGCTCCAAACCTGTTTTTTTGGAACTAGATGTCTTGACCAGTTCTTTGATACCGGCAAACTCTGGATAGTGATTGGGATTGGATATTTTATTGATTTCGTTGAATGTGGAGATGGAGGCAAAATGATGATCCAAAGCCAATACCTTTTCATATAAAATTTTGATGATGGAAAGTCCTTTTAGATATCTAATTTTACTTATTTCAGAAGCCTCGGCATAGTTCAAAGCTAAGTATTGTGTTTGCAAGGCATCCTTTTTAACCAATAATTGCAACAAATTCTCCGATGAAGTTTCAGATTGGAGTAGCTTGTTGATGTTAAAAACCTCTGTATTTAAATCATGTCTTTGTAATTCATAAATTTGGTGTATGTGACTTAATTCCTGAAGCATTTCATCCAAAATCATCTGGATTTCATTCCCTTCATCAAAGGAAGAAGCCCAAGTCTGCATCGAACAAATCCATAAAAACATAATCCATAAAGTAATTTTTTTTAATCTTTTCATTTTTTTAAATTTTTTATAGCATTTCTAATAGATCAATATTTGAAACAATGTGATTTTAAGTCAAAAAAAATAAATCTAACCTTCCAAATCAAATATTCCAATTTTATATTGGGTGAATAGGCATAAATCTTTAAGTACTAAAAAAAGTCACTCTTTAAAAATCCCAATTCATCTTACTTTTCTGACCAAAGCCACAATGAACTATATTTACTATCAAAAAACTGCCTTTGCTATCTAAGTCCAAATACCAAAGTAATTAGTTCAGTTCCTACGACAGCAGTATAGGATCCTTTGGGAATTTCACCTTTTCCATTGGGTAATTTTAGAGCAAACCTCAACTCATCTGACAAAACAAAAGTATCATCCATTGTAAAAGTGTAAACTGTTTTGGATGACGAATAGGTTTCTCCAAGTACTCTGTTGAGTTGGCCTTCTTCTAAATTAGAAATTATGATTTCCATAACTAGCAAGCCTTTTTCATTCAAATACATATGAGCATTATACACTGATTTTGAAAGTGTAGGTTCAACCACGCACAAGCCATGCGAGCCATTACAACGAGTACCGTTGAAACTAACTTCAACAGCAATTTTATTGGTTTGCGCATAGGCAATACTAGTTAATGCCATGATAAACAGGGCTATAAAATTCTTTTTCATCTGTATATAATTATTTGTTTTTTAATGGTCAGACCCGCTTCGCAGCGAGGCGAGTGTAATTCGCTCCAGAAAGCTTTCGGGACATTTTCGGTTGTTGTCAACTTTTTGTCATGCTCATTTCATGTGTTTAAATTTATTAGTTCACTTTGTATTATTTTTTAATGGAGTTCACTGATGTGCTTCGCAGTTGTTTTTTATTGGTCACACCCGCTTCGCGAGGCGAG
>JAABRF010000067.1 GCA_011391075.1 Flavobacteriia bacterium
CATGCTTAATGAAGATTTGAAGGTAACATTTTCATATTATTTAAAAAATTTTCAAATCTGTATTTCAAAGTCATATTTCCTTATTTTTGTCTTTTAAATAAACACCATTAATCCATTAAGACCTTTGAACTCTGAAATTTATATATTAGCAATAGAATCTTCTTGTGACGATACAAGTGCCGCTGTACTACATAACGGCAAAGTCCTATCAAATGTTGTTGCCAATCAAAAAATACATTCCGAATACGGTGGTGTCGTTCCTGAATTGGCTTCTAGAGCTCACCAACAAAATATTGTTCCGGTGGTTCATCAAGCATTGCAAAAGGCAAATATCGGAAAAAAACAGTTAACAGCCATTGCTTTTACAAAAGGACCCGGATTAATGGGTTCGTTATTGGTTGGAAGCTCCTTCGCGCGTTCTATGGCACAAGCTTTAGATATCCCTTTGATAGCTGTCAATCATATGCAAGCCCATGTATTAGCACATTTTATTGAGGAGGAAACACAACAAAAACCCGATTTTCCCTTTTTGTGCTTGACCATCAGCGGTGGACATACCCAAATCGTTAAAATCAATGATTATTTGGATATGGAGATTTTGGGTGAAACGCTTGATGATGCAGTAGGCGAAGCTTATGATAAAAGTGCCAAGATCTTGGGTTTAGGTTATCCCGGTGGTCCTTTGATTGATAAATATGCCCGTGAAGGCAATCCAAAAGCTTATACATTTAGCAAACCTCGGGTTGGGGAACTCGAATTTAGTTTTAGCGGATTGAAAACCGGCATTTTATATTTCATCCAACGAGAAACCGAGAAAAATCCCCATTTTATTACAGAAAATCTAAACGATATCTGTGCTTCTATTCAACATACCATTGTTTCGATTTTGATGGATAAATTGGAAAAAGCGGTTAAAGCAACCGGAATTAAACAAGTAGCGATAGCAGGTGGAGTCAGTGCCAACAGTGAGATTAGAAAACAATTGAAAGCGACAGAAACTACAAAAGGATGGATTACATTTATTCCTAAATTTGAATATACAACCGACAATGCGGCTATGATAGGCATTGTAGGTTATTATAAATATTTGACAGGTAATATAAACACGACTGATACCAAAGCTACAGCAAGGTTAAGTGTGGAAAAGGAATAAATATTAATGAGAATATACTACTTTTACAAAAGTTAAATAGAAACATCATGATTTCAAAAGAAAAACTGATACAACAGATAGAAAATTTTTCTGAAAAAATGGAAATTGACGAATTAATTGAAAAACTTCTTTTTATTGAAAAATTAGAAAAAAGGATAGAATTGTCTGAAAAAGAAGAGGTTATTTCTGAAAATGAACTTAAAGAAGAAATTGAACAATGGTTCAAATCAAATAGTTCATAGCCGCAAAAATGGATTTAAGAGATATCTATGATTATATCTCAATTGATTCTAAACGTTTTGCCAAACATACCGTTATTTAAATACAAAATAAAACGGAGATACTGAAAAAGTATCCTACGATTGGAAAGATTGTTATTGAGATTGATAATCCAAATATTAGAGAAATTATTGAAGGAAATTATAGAATTATATATAAAATTGTTGGCAAAAAAAGAATTGATATACTATTAATTCATCATGGTGCCAGAAGTTTAAAAAAAAGAATTTCAGAATAAATTAAATCATCTTGATTACTGCATCCACCATAGACCGAATTTTTGAAGCCTCACGTGTTGAAGAGGTTATTGGTGAGTTTGTACAACTCAAGCGAGCCGGTACTAATTTGAAAGGATTAAGTCCGTTTGCCGATGAAAAATCACCATCTTTTATGGTGTCGCCTGTCAAGCAAATATGGAAGGATTTCAGTAGTGGTAAAGGTGGTAATGCTGTTTCATTTTTGATGGAACACGAACATTACACCTATCCGGAAGCATTGCGCTGGTTGGCCAAAAAATACAATATTGAAATAGAGGAAACCCAACTCGATGAAGAACAAAAACAATCGGTAGATGAACGGGAAAGTATGTATGTGGTATCCAATTATGCCAAAGATTATTTTCATCAAAATCTATTTGAAAATGAAGAAGGTAAAAGTATAGGATTGACGTATTTCAAGGAAAGAGGATTCAGGGAAGAAACGATTAAAAAATTCCAATTGGGATTTTCGCTCAATCAATGGGATGCCTTTACAAATCAAGCTTTGAGCAAAGGTTACGACCTCAAATACCTCGAAAAAACCGGTCTGACTATTGTCAAAGAAAATAGAAATATCGATCGATTTAAAGGTCGGGTGATGTTTCCTATTCACAGCATGAGTGGTCGGGTTCTTGGATTTGGGGGACGCATCTTGGACAGTACCGAAAAAGCGGCCAAATATCTCAATTCGCCTGCTAGTGAAATCTATGATAAAAGCAAAGTCTTGTATGGTATTTTTTATGCCAAACAAGCTATTGCCAAGGAAAATAACTGTTATCTAGTAGAAGGTTACACCGATGTGATTACTTTACATCAATCGGGAATTGAAAATGTGGTTTCCTCTAGCGGAACGGCTTTAACTCCCGATCAAATCCGTTTAATCAAGAGACTTACGCCCAATATTACCGTATTATACGACGGAGATGCAGCCGGAATCAGAGCTTCATTTAGAGGAATTGATTTGATTTTGGAACAAGATTTAAATGTAAAAGTTTTGACTTTTCCCAATCAGGACGACCCTGATAGCTATGCCCGTAAGGTGAGTTCGGAAGAGTTAAAAGAATATCTCACCCATAACGCCACTGATTTTATCAAGTTTAAAATCAGTATTTTGATGGAAGAAGCTGAAAATGACCCCATCAAAAAAGCGGAATTGGTCAAAGACATCATCAAGAGTATTTCGGTGATTCCCAATAGTATACAACGGGAAATCTACGTACAAGAAACTGCCAAACTCATGGAGATTTCGGAAGGAGTTTTGTACAGCAGTTTGGCGCAACAAATTGTCAGCAATCGCAAGCAAGATGGCGAACAACGAATAGATGAACCTGTTCGAATGGAAGTTGTTCAGCAAAGCCAATTGCAACCTGAAGACATCAATGAATTAGAAAAGTACGAAAAAGAGATTATCAAAACCTTACTCTTGTTTGGAAATCACAAAACTGAATTTATCGATTGGGTTGAAGTGACAAATACTATGGGGAAATTGGAAATCAAAAAAGAGATTTATGAAAATGTAGTTGCTCAGGAAATCTATTTAAACCTGCAAGATGATGAAATCGAATTTACACAAGACATTTTTAAAAATATTTATTCCATTTTGATTACTCAATTCAATTTGAATCAAAATATCAATATCAAACATTTCACTAATCACGAAAATCCACTGATTGCTCAATTGGCTTCCGATATTGTCCTGGAAGAAGACAAATATGTGTTGAGTAAATGGGAAAGTCGAGATATAGTTGTAAAACCTAAAGAAACGTACATCTCCAAACAAGTAACCGATATTATTCTCAATTTGCGTAGAGTTTTGATTGATGAAAAAATCAAAGCAGTTATGAAAAGCATCAAAGACAAACATCCTGAGAGAGAACAAATTGAGGAGGTTTTAAATTATACGAGATTGAGGAAACTCGTTTTTGATAAATTACACAGAGTAGTATAATTTAGTAATCGGATGACTTAGAGTCATCCGATGACTCAAAGAAATTTACACAACATGCATATTCAAATCATTAACCATTCGCATCATCCCCTACCTTCCTATGAAACTTTGGCATCTGCCGGAATGGATTTAAGAGCCAATCTATCTGAAACAATTATATTACAACCCATGGAACATAAGATTATTCCCACGGGATTGTTTATATCATTACCTATAGGATATGAAGCCCAGGTACGTCCTAGAAGTGGTTTGGCTGCCAAAAAAGGCATCACGGTTCTCAATAGTCCGGGTACTATAGATGCTGATTACAGAGGTGAAATAGGTGTCATTCTCGTAAATCTATCCCATGAAGCATTTGCAGTCAACGACGGAGAACGCATTGCTCAAATGGTCGTCGCCAAACACGAAAGAGCTGAATGGATTACTGTGGAAACGTTGGACGAAACTGATAGAGGAAGTGGCGGATTTGGGAGTACTGGGGTGTGAAAGTAGAAAGTAGAAAATAGAAAGTAGAAGTAAGGATATATTAGTTATTTTTCAGGTGCTATTAGGAGATTGAAAATAGATATTTGAGTTATTTAACCCCGAAGGGGAGACATGAATATTGGAAATATATGATGATTCAATTCTATACCGTGAAGCCTTTTTCAATCAAAACATCAGCAATATTTCGATTATCCGAGAGTTGCGGGATTTTATTTTGACCTCCAAATTTACCAATGGATTTCATATATTCATGGAAACCGCCTTTCTGAACCTCAGTAATGTGTAGGCGACGCAAAACTTTGCCTTCAATCAAATCTTTGTAATAAATATTTTGCTCCTGCATGTTTTGATCCACTTTCATGGCAAACTCCTCCATATTTTCCGGAGTTTTTTCAAATTCCACAAACCATTCGTGGTAAGGCAAACCTTCAGAAGGTGCTACTTGTGGTGCTACGGTAAATTCGCTGATACTGACATCAGAACCTTGCATGGCTTGGTGTAATGCATTTTCAACCTCTTTGGCAATGACGTGTTCGCCAAAAGCTGAAATAAAATGTTTGATTCGTCCGGTAACTTTGATTCTATACGGTTTTAGGGAAGTAAATTCTACTGTATCTCCAATGTTATATCCCCACAAACCGGCATTGGAATTGAGAATGATGGCGTAATTGACTCCCAATTGTACGTCTTTTAAGGAGATACGAGTTGGGTTTTCGTTGAAAAATTCGGTGGTAGGAATGAATTCATAAAACATTCCGTTATCCAACAAAAGCAACATTCCTTTTTCATGCAACGTATCTTGATAAGCAATAAATCCTTCGGAAGCGGGATACAATTCCACATAGTCAATTTTCTTTCCGATTAGATTTTCAAATTTGACTTTATAAGGTTCAAAATTAACCCCACCATAAATAAAAAAGTTGAAGTTTGGAAATAACTCACCTATTTTCTTTCCTGTTTTTTCGTTGAGTTTTTCAAAATACATTTGCACCCAAGAAGGAATTCCACTGATGACAGTCATGTCTTCAGCTTCCGTTTCTCTTACGATTTGATTGACTTTGGTTTCCCAATCTTCAATGCAATTGGTTTCCCAACTGGGCAATCTGTTTTTTTGTAAATAATTGGGAATAAAATGAGCTACGATTCCACTCAAACGACCTATTTTAATACCGTTTTTTTCATCCAATATCGGGCTTCCTTGGAGGAAAATCATTTTTCCATTGACAAAATCGGCTTTACCGGTATTGAAAATATACATCAACAGGGCATTGCGAGCTGCTGAAATATGCGTTGGCATGGATTCCTTCGTAATGGGAATGTATTTGGTTCCGGAGGTCGTACCTGATGTTTTGGCAAAATAAATCGGTTTGCCTTTCCACAAAATGTCGGATTGGCCTTCTTTAATGCGTTCGATATAATCTTTTAAACCTTCGTAATCTCTAACCGGTACAGCTCGTTTAAAATCTTCATAGGTGTGAATTTTTTCAAAATGGTGATCCTTCCCAAATTGGGTAAGTGTGGCATTTTGAATCAAATAGTTAAAAACTTTATCTTGAGTTTCAATGGGATTATCGGCCCATTTTGAGATTTGTTTGCGCACAATTTTCGCAAAATTCAGAGCCAAAAATGATTTGATACTCATTATTCAAAGGCTATAAATTGGGTGGGATCCATGGGATAACCATTGTACCACAATTCGAAGTGTAAATGAGGTGCTGTGCTCAACTTTCCCTCAGAACCGGCTGTTGCAACAACTTCTCCTGATTTGACTAAATCTCCTTCTCTTTTCAGCAAACTCGAATTGTGTTTGTATACCGAAATCAAATTGTTACCATGATCAATTATGATGACATATCCGGTATCGACAGACCATTCTGCAAATATAACCGTTCCATCTTCAACAGATTTGATAGGCGTACCGCTTTTGACTGCAATATCAATTCCATAATGTTGGTCTTTACCTTTGTATTTATTTGTAACTGTTCCTGTAACCGGTGCAAAAAGCACTAAACGTTGCTTGGAGTTACTCTTAGCACTAACATTATATCGATCTTGATTTTCAATGCTTTGTCGGTACAAAGAATCGTCCTTACTGGCATAAATACTGTGTTTGCTAATACTGTCCTTATTGGCTTTTAAAAGCGAATCTAAGTTGGCTAAATACTCCTTGGTTTTCACTTTTCCCGTCAAAACATCCATTACTGCCTGCATTTTTACTTCGTTTTGATGGTTTCTCAATTGTAAATCTTCCAAGGAATCAATCAAAACTTCTGCTTTTTCTTTTACTTCAGTGGAGGCATAACCGGGTACATATTCTCGTAATGGGGTATAGGCAATGACCAAACTGGTCACTAAAATAAGCAAGATGATGGCAATGCCTCCAAACACATACACATTCATCTGTGATAATTTGAAAGAAAATTGCTCCTCATAAGTTTCCTCGTCCAAAATAACCAGACGGTATTTAAACGTGAGTCGCTCCTTTAATTTGTCGAAGTATTTACCCATATTGCAAAGATAGAAAGTTAATTTAGAAATTGGAATTTAGATTTTAGATTTATTGAAAAAATATGGAATCTAAAGTAAGATAGGAAACGAGATATTTTGAATTTATCTATCCATTGATTATGAGAATTGAACGATTTATTCATGTCATATATACACTGTTCCTAAATTTAATTATAATTAAACTTTCAATGGGTTTTAGTAAAAAGATTTACTTCAAATGGTTGATATCCATTAAAAATGAATAATATTGTCCAAGATATGGAACGTACTTTTTCGCATAAAATCATCAAATGGTATCATCTGAACAAGAGAGAATTACCTTGGAGAAACACCAAAGATCCTTATAAAATATGGCTTTCGGAGATTATTTTACAGCAAACAAGAGTTGTTCAAGGAATGCCTTATTACGTGGCTTTTACTGAAAAATACCCTAGTGTTACCGATTTGGCGCAAGCTGATGAGCAAAGTATTTTAAAACTATGGCAAGGTTTGGGGTATTATTCACGAGCTAGAAATTTGCATTATACTGCCCGAATGATTGTTCAAAATCACAAGGGAATTTTTCCTGATACGTATTCTGAATTAATTAAACTCAAAGGGATTGGTGACTATACTGCTGCGGCTATTGCGTCATTTGCATTTGATGAAATAGTTCCTACGGTAGATGGGAATGTCTATCGGGTTTTGTCTCGCTATTTTGGCATTGAAACCCCTATTGATCTGCCGGCGGCTAAAAAAGAATTTAAAAATTTGGCCGGCGAACTGATTGATCCATTGCAACCGGGAATATTCAACCAAGCGATAATGGAATTTGGCGCTTTACAATGCGTTCCTGCTTCTCCCGATTGCACGAGCTGTACGCTAAATGATTCATGTGTGGCATTGCAGTTGAAAAAAACCGGTATTTTACCTGTCAAACACCATACTATTAAAGTCAAAAAACGATTTTTCAATTACTTGATTTTGCATACATCCGATGGACAAACGGTGCTTCAAAAAAGGGAAGAAAACGATATTTGGAAACATTTGTATGAATTTCCGTTATTGGAATCGGATAGAGATTGGGATGAAAATCAAATCATTGAGGCATTACCCAAAATGAATTTGCAAGCAGCTTATTTGAGTGACATTAAATTGCTTCATGCGCATCCAATCAAACACAAACTCACGCATCAGGAAATTCAAATCAAATTTTGGAAAATTGATTATCAAAACACGTTGGCTCAAAGCATTTCATGGCAGGAACTGACACATTTTCCTTTTCCAATTGTCATTCATAACTTTATTGAAAAACATAAATTGGGCGTTTCATTTTAAAAGCCATTTATCTTCACGAGCTTTAAAATATTTTGTAGCTTTGAACATTAAAATTCACAATCATGAACGGTACCTTAAATAAAGTGATGCTTATCGGGCATCTTGGAGATGAAGTAAAAATGCATTATTTTGATGCAGGTAATTGTATTGGAAGATTTCCATTGGCAACCAATGAGATATACACCAATAAAGAAGGTGAAAAAACAACCACTACGGAATGGCACAACATTGTAGTGAGAAATAAATTGGCAGAAACTTGTGAAAAATATTTGACCAAGGGAGATAAAATCTATTGTGAAGGTAGAATTAAATCACGTCAATGGACCGATGCCAACAATCAAACCCGTTATTCGACAGAAATCCACGTTTACGATTTGACATTTTTGAGCAATAAGAAATCGGAAGGTCAAAGTACAGTTACAAAGGCTGTGAGTGACAAACCCTTACCTGAAGCTCCGATGGTGAACACAGATCATCCCGATGATGATTTACCATTTTAGTAGATTCTAAAATTATTTTTGAAAATAGATTTATGATTTATAAACAAACCGTTTTGAAAGTTTTAATTTGGGTCAGTGCCTTTGTATTATTTGCTTGTAATGAGGACAGCATGCCCAAACCTCAGTCCTATTTGTTATTGGAATATCCCGAGGCAGATTATCATAGATTTGTAAACGGATGTCATTACAGTTTTGCTATTTCAACGGAAAGCAACATTGAATTTAAAGACAATTGTTCGGCTGTTATTGACTACCCCAAACTCCATGCTCAGGTTCATTTGACCTATAAAAGTATTCAAAACAACTTGCAGGAGATACTTTCGGATGCCGATAAGTTGACATCCAAACACACAGTAAGAGCAGATGCTATTGTACCCTATCCATTTGAAAAAAAGGAGAC
The DNA here is from genome assembly GCA_011391075.1 of Flavobacteriia bacterium. Lineage (GTDB taxonomy): Bacteria > Bacteroidota > Bacteroidia > Flavobacteriales > Flavobacteriaceae. The sequence continues at coordinate 8,849 of JAABRF010000067.1, forward strand.
TAGAATTTTTGGAATGATGAATGAAGTGCAAGGAGAAAGCGCTTCCAACGTACAATTTTATGTCACCGACAGTACCCATCACGTGGTCACGGCTGCCTTGTATTTCAAGGTAAAACCTCATTATGATTCGTTGTATCCGGCAGTAGATTACATCAAAAATGACATGATGAATATGATGGAGACTATGGAGTGGAAGTGATTATTTTTTCGGGCTATAGTTTTTAACTGCAAGATTCGTAAGAATTTGACGCAAGAAACACAAAGCAAAAAGGGTTTATTTATTGAAAAACGAACCCTTTTTTGATTTTAATTATGTTTAATTGTGGTACTTATACCAAAGACTCTTGATCCATGACGGCTGGTTTTGGTATTCCCATCAATTTTAAGATGGTCGGTGCGATATTTGCCAAAATTCCTTTTTTTATGGATTTGATGTCTTTGTCAACCAAAATCAATGGAACCGGATTGGTGGTATGTGCTGTATTTACACTTCCATCGGGATTGATCATCACTTCTGCATTTCCGTGGTCGGCTATGATGATGCTGGTGTATCCGTTTTCTAAGCCGGTTTCTACCACTTCCTTGAGGCATGAGTCCACTGTTTCGGCTGCTTTGACTGCTGCTTCAAAAACGCCGGTGTGTCCTACCATATCGCCATTGGCAAAATTGAGAATGACCATATCGGCTGTGCTGTTTCTGAGTTCGGGAAGCAATTTGTCTTTCACTTCAAATGCACTCATTTCGGGTTGTAAGTCGTAGGTTGCTACTTTGGGTGAATTGACCAAAATGCGTTTTTCGCCTTCAAAATTAGCTTCTTGTCCGCCCGAGAAAAAGAAAGTAACGTGTGGATATTTTTCGGTTTCGGCTATTCTAATTTGTTTTTTACCGGCTTTGGATACGATTTCGCCTAAAGTTTCAGTCAGGTTGTCTTTGTCATAAATGACGTGAATTCCGACAAATTTTTCATCGTAATTGGCCATCGTGACGTAGTAGAGTTTGAGGGTTTGCATGCCATACTCTACATATTTTTTTTGGGTCAAAACTTCGGTCAATTCTCTACCTCTATCGGTACGAAAATTGTAAAATAGCACTACATCATCTGGTTCGATGACCGCTAAAGGTTGCCCTTGAGTATTGCAATTAACGATGGGTTTGATAAACTCGTCGCTTACATTGAGGTCGTAATTATTTTGGATGGCTTGTACCACATCGGTAGCTTTTTCACCTATTCCATTGACCAATAAATCATAAGCAATCTTCACGCGTTCCCAACGTTTGTCTCTGTCCATGGCGTAATAACGACCTACAACAGACGCAATTTGAGTGTTGGTATTTTGAGTAAATTGTACCAAATCGGTTAGAAATCCTTTTCCTGAATACGGATCTACATCACGACCATCGGTGAAAGCATGAATGTAATTTTTGGTACCATAAGGTTCGGCAATTTTGATCAAACCTTTCAAATGGTCGATATGAGAATGCACGCCACCATCGGAAACCAAACCTAAGAAATGTACTTTTTTATTGTTTTTTTGGGCGTATTCAAAAGCCGCTATTACTTCTTTTTCGTGTGCCAAAGTACCGCTTTCAACAGCTAGATTGATTTTAACAAAATCCTGATATACAATGCGTCCGGCACCCAAATTCATGTGTCCTACTTCGCTATTTCCCATTTGACCATCGGGTAAACCCACGTCCAAACCGGAAGTCAATAAGGTGGCATTCGGATAATTTGCCATTAAGTAATCTATATAAGGTGTGAGGGCTTGGGCTAAAGCAGAAACGGCTTTATTTTGAGTTTGTCCCCATCCGTCGAGGATGATGAGCATGACTTTTTTGTTCATAATGAAGTTAGAAGTTAGGTGTCAATCTTTGAAATATTTTACAATGACCTAAAAAATTCCAAAAACGAACAGTTGT
>JAABRF010000068.1 GCA_011391075.1 Flavobacteriia bacterium
AAAATAAAAAAGTCCTGATTCGATAGGCATCGGAAACAGGACTTTTTTTGTATTTTGTGAAGATTATTTTACTTCTTCGGCAGCGTCAGCGGCTTTGTCGGCTACTTTTTCAGCAGTGTCGGCTACAGTATCTGCAGCTTTTTCAACGGTTTCGGTAGCGGCTTTTTCTACTGTTTCAGCAGTTTTAGCTACATCATCTTTTTTACCGTCAACCAAGTCTTCTACTTTGTCTTTGGCAGCTTCGTAAGCATCTTCTACTTTATCGGCTACTTTTTCGGCAAAATCTTTACCTTTTTCTACCCATTCTTTGGCGGTATCACCGTATTTTTCTTCTACTTTGTCGGCTACTTCGGTTACTTTGGCTTTAGCAGCTACATATGCATCTTCTGCTTTATCGGCTACTTTATCAGCTAATACTTCAGCTTTGTCAGCTACTTTTTCTGCAAAATCTTCAGCTTGGTCAGCAATTACTTTTGCTTTACCGGTCAATCTGTTAAAAAAATCTTTTAGTCCCATGTTTTTTTTAGGTTTTTAATGTTAATGTTAATGTGTGTGCAAAGATATAAAGTTGTGAGACTTTTTTGAATTATTTACTATGAATTTTTTTTAATTTTAAATCAATTGTTCGACTAAGGGTTTTAAATCATAATCCAGTGGAGCCGGAATGTCAATTTCTTCCGTATTTCTGAGAGAACGAGTTGTGTAATAATACACTAAGTGCAATCCGTAAAAGGGTTCATGTATGATTTCAACTTGTTCAATTCCCGACAACAAGAAATCCCAATTGTGAAAGTATCCATTGATATAAGCAAAATTCTTTCCGATGAGAATATGTCCATCGCCGTTTGTGTTTTTGTTTTTAAAATAAAAAGGCGTAAAATAGGCAAATGAACCAAACAAAGCTAAATAACCCAATAACATGTAGACCATAACCATTCTATCATCATCGTCCATCATCAAGATAATAAATCCAAAAATGACCACCATGAAAATGGAAATGAGCATAAAATTGAATTTGTTTTTCTTTTTCCGATTTTCAAATTGGTAATTAACATATTTGATTTTATCTACTTCTGATAGTGTCCAATGTGCCAAGGTTTTTTCTCCGGAAAGCAGTTTTTTAAACTTATTGGATCTAATTTTATACATGATGGCTACAACCACGGATGATAAGCCAAAAAATAAACTTAAAAAAGCAACTGCCCAGATGCCACTGACGAAGTTGCCTTCATAAAATGGTAAAACCATCAAGATGAAGAATATAATGGCTACAATCCATGAATTATTGGAAATTTTACTTTGTTTGTTTTCTATAATAGGTAACATATATGGGTGGTTTTTAATTTTTATTTCCTTTAAATAAAAGAATAAAGTTTACGAAAAATAAGATGATGATGAGGATAGCTAGCCTGCTTTGAAACAAAAAATCATACCATCTCATGACCAAAAGTATGTATATCAACATTTGAAATACCAACAAAGATTTCACAATCCAGTTGAATGGTTTGGGTGTATTTTTTTGCATCCATACAACAATTACTACAAAAATAGATACTAAAGAAATCAACAAAACTTCAGGTGTTTGGTGTCCCAAATAACCTAAGAGTATCTGTAAACCGGCATATATCCAAATGATTTTATGAACTTTACTTTCGGTGTTGGTTTCATTTTGGATAAATGGTTTGTTTTCAGTAATTGTATTTGAAGGAATCGGTTCTTTATAAGGTGGACTTTCTATGGCTTCTTCCAACTCTTGAACTGGTTTGGAGATGATATGGTCGATACTTTTGCGAACTTGATTTTCGACGTATTGTTGGGCTTTGTCTTCCAATGATTTGGTAACACCTTTTTCCATTTTAGGTATTTTTTCTTCTACCATGGATTCCAATTTGGATTTAAGAGTAACCTCCCATCCGCAGGAAGGACAAAATTGAGCTTGTGTGGAGATAGCGGTACCACATTGCGAACAGTATTGCATAATGCTAGGTTTTATTGTGATATTTTGTAAACTTGGCTTTTATTATCAAATTGTTTTAGATTTTTAAATTCGTTGGCAATGTCTTTAGCAACTTCTCCAACATCTTTATACCCTAAATTTTTGAGTTTATTATTGAGGTTTTCAATAGATTCCGGTGAAGCATTGGCATCTGTTTTGGCACTTTTGATGACCTCCATGGCTTCTTTTAGATTAGTCGGTGTTTCTGAGACCGGAAGATCTTGACCGATATAACTCTTCTTCACTTTATCCAAAGAATCTACTGCTTTTTGGGCTTGAGCATAGGCTTCCGGAATAGTGCCAGGTTCCAATGCATTATTAACTTTATTCTGATACATTTTTCCAATACCTTCTGCATCGTAAAGTGTTCCTTCACCGTGTTTGACTTTCACGATATTAGGTTCTCCCTTGATTATTTCACCTGTATCCGAATTGAAAATATGGTCGGAATAGTCTTTTCCAGCTTCGGCATCAAATCTATCGGTGGCTCTTTGGAGATGTTTTTCAGCCCATTCTTTATCCGACATTCCGTAAGGTTTTTTGGTGTGTTCGCCAAAAATTTCATAGGATTTGTCAATCCAATTATCACGCTGTAATTCAACCCAAATTTCCTGGCCATCACTTGTTTTCACTTTTCGCAACACGCGATAATCACGATCGGTATTGAGGTTAAACGAACCTTCCGTTCCTGGTGTTCTAAAGTCGTCAATTTTAATGTCATCAGGATCCAATTTATACGTATCGGAAAGATGTTTTTTCAAATCGGCGTCGTGTTTTTTATAAATTTCATTTCGGGAATCATCAAACACTTTTTTTAACCAATCAGGTGCATGATTTTTCAAAGTGCGAACTTGCGCCGGATCACGCATGATTTCCACTACTTTCTCCAAATCGATGTATTGTTTACCATCTTTGGTTTTTACAGCATCCATTACATCTTTGAGCGATTCATCGACAGTAGTCATTTTAATGTTGTATTTCAACTGATTTTTATGCAAATGTAAAGTCAGTTTTTGGATAATGAATTCATCTCGTAATTGCGCTGCGGTCAATTTGGCTGCCTCGACTACTGATTTGGTTTGATAGAGATTGAAAACAAATTCACAACTCACAAAAATGGCAATGGCAAGCGGTTTATTTTTCTTGACCACCATTTCTATATTTTCGACACTGATCAAACGACCTTTGGCAACATTAATGAGCAATGGTAGAATTTTTTGGTATTGCAAATCCATAAAACCTTCCACTGTTCCATTTTCGTAAATGTAATAATTGAGTGCTTCAATCATGGTGGATTTAGTCATGCTCAATCCCACACTTCCCAACGGATTGCCTTTCATATAATAAGCCGCCAATGCATTGAAAGCCAAATCTCCAGCCCATTCCGTCCATTCTAAAGTAGTAGTTATAGCATTGGCCCATTTTTCTTCCGCCTTATAACCTTCGGCACCTTCAGCTAAAATGAGATTGTAGGCAATTTTCCAAATACGTTTACGCATTTCATTCAAACCTTCGGCGCCCAATGTGTATTTTCGGGCTTCTAAAAGTTCATATAATTTTGACTGGATTTCACCATTGGGAACATGATTGAAGATAATTTTTTTGCAATTGTTATAGGCTTCCACCCAATCCGGAAATTCACTTCCTATTCCATAGGTTTTGACCTTGAGTTGGAGTTCCAATTGAAATTGTTCCGGATTTTCATCACCACTGCAAGGTGCTTCCACCAAATAAGTCAACGTAAAAACATCTCCAAAACCGGGGATTTGTTCAGTGCTTTTCATTTGATAGCGACCGTAAGGGATATTTCCTGTCAAGTCAATATATTCGTAGGAAACAGACAATACACTTTCAAAATTAACGATATCTTGTTCCTCATCTTTTAGGGTGAATTTCAATTGCTTTAAACCTTCTTTGTCCACGACGATTTCTTTTGTTTTTTCGTCAAATTTATAGAGCACAAATTCCAAATTGCGTTCAAATTCACCTTGAGCCAAATAAGAAATTTGATTACCACTATCCACACCGTGTTTGATGAAAAGTCCAACTTGTGTCACCATCACATTGATATGGCGTTCCAATGGTTTTTCATTGCCTTGATAGGCAGCAATAACCAATGTTTTACTTAGATAAGTTTCATTGGTTTCGGGTTTTTCAATAGGACCTGTTAAGGTAATAGTAGCTTCGGTATCCGATTTTTTACTGATGCTGATATTCGTTAATGGTTCAACACTTTCATTAGCATATTTATACTCTGCTTCGAAAGTCCAAGGTTCGTCGCCCGGTGCATTTTCAATAAATGCATTGATAGTGACTTCGGTTTGATTGTCAGTTACCGGAAATGAACATTGTGAAACATCCGTATCGAGTTTGCAATCCAAGAGTTCGATGGTCAAATCCGTTTTCAAAGGTTCTTCGTCATCTTTTACATCATCCATCAACAAAGTCAAAGTTACACTTTTTGGAATATGTGAATTTACATGCACTTGATCCGGATTGGATGCAGCCACATTGATGACAATTAGGTTTTTATCCATCACAGGATCGGAAAGATCAATCCAATCGCTTTGAGGTTTGAATTGAATTTTTTTGGTCAATTCGGGAACTGATTTACCTGTTTCATCGACAACTTCAGCAGAGCATGTTAATACTTTATTGGTGTCGGGTCGTAAAGTTCTGCGATTGTCGGGTTGTGTTTGTATGACAATTTGCATTTTACCGTCAGCCAAAATTTCCACTTGTTTTTGAATGGAGTTTCCTTCGGCAGTGGCTTGTATTATCAAATTGAATTGTGTTTGAGAAGGTTGTTTTTCTAACAACAATTGGGCAGTTAGCCCATTGCCAATCGTTTGAGAATTGATTGTGAGATTTTTTTCAGGATTTTGAATATTGATTTGGGCTTGAACAGGTGCTTTTCCTTTGATGGTAACTTTCCATACTTGAATTTGAAGTGTTTCAGGTTGGTTAAGTGTCAATTTAATTGATTCTTTATTGAGTTGCAAAATATAGTGTGCTTCTTCTTCATCTTTTTTATCATCCTTTTTGTTTTGTTGTTGTTTGGTAGCATTTTTTTTCAAGATTTTTCTAATAATCGCCGCCACTGCTGCTGCAGATATTCCACCGATAATTACAGTCCATGGCGTTTCATCATCGTCAGAATCGGGAGTAGTGGTGACACTGGTTGTGCTTGTTGAACCTGAAGTGTTTGTACCGTTTGAAGAGAATTGTAATTCTTTAATATGTTGGAACATCAAATTTTCATAAGTTTCCATAGATTGAGTGCTTTTATCTTTCAAATATTTCAAACCACCGTCTATAGAAACCCCGTTATCACCATCAATGAAAACAAAAAATTTATAATATTTTGACGTTATATCCATATCAGATTCCTCCGATTTTGTATAAAAAATAGTTCTATATCCGTTGAAATTGGTTTCATTCATAGAATTTGCTAAACCATTTTTACCGTATTTGGATAAATAAAAATCTTCCCTACTTATAACTGAACCCTTTGCTTGGACAGCAGAAAAATATTCATTGTATTCATATTCAACTATATAATCTGAAAAAAAACTATTGACATCATTGCTTCGAGCAACTAATGAAACTCCACCGTCATTTGACATCCAATTAATAAAAAGTTGAGTGTATTTATCTTCATCAGATCCCTCTACACCTGAAGTACCCGTATAATAGATATTGTAAACTGACTCGTTTGACCTTGGGTCATATATCCAATTATCGGTTATTGTGCCATTATGTGAAATTTGATAGTTCTGAGAAAAAAGATTTATACTGCAAATTAATGCTGAAAGAAATAATATCTTGTTCATTTGACTCATTTTAATATTGGACAACCACAATTTTTACATTCTACTTCTTCTATTTCACATAAAAAACTACAGGCATTACAGAAAATGATATCATCTTTTGATTTATCAAATTTCTCGATAGATTTTAATTTTCCATGATACCTCACTTTTTCTCCAATTTTGAAATATTCATATAAAGTTGCATCATTTTCCGTATTGATTTCATGTTTTTGGTTGTTTTGCCCTTCAATATAGACTACAAAATAGGTCCTCCCATTCTTTTTAAGTATTTCTTTTCCTATTACTTCTCCATCCCAAGTGGGTAGATTTTTCTTTCCCGAAAAAGCAGCATACAAACCGATTAAAAAAAACATAGCACCAATTGAAAGACCTATGTATAAAGCTTCGGGATTATCCATTTCATCACTAAATTCGCCGTATAAATAAAACCCAACAACCGCGACAATAGCTAAAATAAAACCAAATTGGTAACGATAGTCTCGGGTATTTTTGATGTATTTATCAAATCTTGGGTCAGAAATTTTATTGGAGTATGACATGAAAAATAGTAAATTTATGATTTATTTCCCTTAAAAATTAACCTTAAATTGATGACAAACATAAGTAGCATCAACAACACATTGCTATTTGGATATTCAATCTTTTCCATAGCAAATGCCAATAACAGCAAGGCTTGTAAAATGAGTAAAATTTTGACCAACCAATTGTAAGGCTTGGGTTTGCTTATTCTTAAGAATACAAACAATAAAATGACGATACTAAATAACATGACCCCAATAACTTCATCGTTTCTATAACCCAAATACAACAAAATAGCGTTGATTGCTACATAAACCCATGTCCATAGATCAATTCCACCTTGTGCTTCATTGGTCATGGATTGAGTTTGAGTTTCAACGTTATTTCTGGTTGTATCAAATTGATTTTTAATTTCTTTGCCTGTATCTTGAACTATCTTTTTGACTTGTTGTTCAACATAATTATTTGCTTTACTCTTCAATTGCTTAACCACTTGATCTTGGAGCGATTTACTTTCTCCTTTATGCAATTGTGGTGCATGGGTAGCAGTGGCTGTCAAAGTAGTGCCACAAGTGGGACAAAATTTTTGATTTTGAAGCAATTCGCTACCACAATTTGAACAAAAACTCATTTATATTTATTTTAATTATTAGTATTCAGGACTTTAATATTTTTCACCATTATTATCAAAAAGCAATTTGATTACCACAGTTGTGACAAAAACGGGCTTCTGTTTCAATTTTACTGCCACATTGCGAACAAAATTTACTTACAACGGTTGAGGTTTCTGCCTTAGATTGCGTCTCCTCTTTAGACTTCATACTTATTTCTAAATATCTTTTAATATATGATTGCAATGTTTTGCCATCGATATTAAACAGACTAAAATCATCTTCGCCTTCCGAAATTAGGACAAACAAGGCAGATGCTTCAAATAGTGTAAATACTGTTTTTTGATTCTTGTTTTGGATGGAAAATCCTCTATCCCACCATGCTATCCCTCGAATATACCAAGTCAAAGTTTCGCCTACAAAAAATACATCTTGTCCATCTACATCATCCAAATAACCTATGAGTTCCATTTGTGCCAAGTATGCCATTCCCAATTCTATAGATTCTTCATTGGGATCTTTCTTTCCGGTCATTCTTTTCCAATGTTGGTACCACGTATTTTCACCTATGCGTTGGTAACTGTCTTCCAAAATCAACTTTAAACTTGCTGCTGTGAAAGTCAAAAGTTCTTCGGGTTCCCAATTGGTTTCAGGCGAGGGATATTTTTCAACAAATAACTCAATCAACAAAGTCAACACTTGAAAAGCATCAGCAGTGAGATGTCGCACAGAGGTATTTTGAAAATCCATGGCAGGGTAATCCAAATAATTGCGTGTCAAAAAAGCATCAAAATCCGAATAATTGGAGAAAGTTTCCAATCGCAAGGTGTAATGAGGTGTTTTGCCCAATAGACTAAACTCATTTAACAAGGTATTGGTTTTTAATTGATAAGTTTGAAGTATCGTTCTCTTTTTAATGATTTGCAAGACCAATTCCGGTTCGGCATGAGTCAAAAGTGTTACAAACTTTTTCAATGTTTCACTATTGGGAATTTCTCGCCAAGTTACATCTTGTTCGGATGTAATTTTTAGGTTAAAAAATTCTCCTCCAATCAAGTTTACAATTTGCTCATCCGTTAAACCGCAACTGCGGGCAAGATTGATAAATTCTGTAGATAATAGTTCCATATTCTGATGATTTAACCAAACATTCTTTCGAATATTCCTTTTTTTGATGCTGATTTTAGATTTTTAAACTCACTGTCTATATCTTTCATTACGTCCTTTAGTCCGTTTTCATAACCCAAATCTTGGAGTTTTTTATGTGTTTCAGCCATTTTTTGAGGTGTCATATCTACATCTGTAGGTTGACTGTCGATGATTTTCATGGCTTTCTCCAATTTTTCACTTTCCGGTGTGGTTTTGTAATTTTGTTTATCATAGCCTTTTTTCACATTTTTAAGTGATTTAGTTGCTTTTTGGGCTTGTGCATATTTTTCGGGGCGTTCGCCTGCGTTGTTTACTTTGTTCTTATACATCTGTCCCATGCTGTCGGGATTTTTTAAAACGGTTTTACCTTCTTTCACATTTTCGATATTCGATTTTATTTGGATACGTTTACCCGTTTCGGGGTCAATCCCTTGGTCAGAGTAGTCTATAGATCCTTCATTAAATGTAAAATCGGTTGCCATTTGTTGTTTACTTGTAGCCCATTCGGCATCGGAAATGTGCGGTGGTTTATCCGTCAATTGTCCAAATATTCTTTGGGATTTGGCTTCAAATACTTTGCGAGAAACCTCTATTTTGGCAACTTCACCATTCTCCAATTTTACTTTGCGTACCACTCGATAATCTCTGTCGGTATTGAGATTTTCGCCCGTATCTCCGGGTGTTCTGAAATCATCAACCTCCAAATCGTTTGGATTCATTCTGAGTTCTCTTGCCAATTCGTCTATCAACATTCTGTCGTGCTCGTTGTATATTTTTTGTCGTGGACCATCAAACGCTTTTTTGAGTTCGGGGCTTCCATGATTTTTGATGGTGCGAACCAATGCCGGATCTCCCATGATTTCAAGGACTTTACTCTTATCTATAAATTTTCCTCCAATCCTATTTGTCTTGATTTCAGATTCAAGTTCCTCGAGTTTTTTCTGAACTCTTTCAGATTTTATCTTAGGTTTTTTATCCGTATTTTTACTAATATCTTTATGATTGGAATCTGAATTGTTATTCGCACTCGCTTCTCTTTGTAGTCTGATTTTATTGGTTTCTACACTCAAAAAACGAATGATGGCTTCATCACGCAATTCGCGTGCAGTCATTTTAGCTGCTTCGGGAATAGAGCCGGTTTTGTAATAAAATGCTGCAAAAGTTGCACCTGCAAAGATCGCCCAAACTTTCCATTTGCTACCTTTATAGACACTTTCTATATTTTGTGTATTGATTACTTTTCCTTTGGCTACACTATACATCATAGCTTCCAGATTTGTCATTTCACTCTTTATAAAATCATCCAATGATTTACCTTCTATGACAATGGTAACCGCCGTGAGAAAAGTTTCTTTAAATGCACTTGCTGCAAGTGCTCCTGTAGGTCCAGTAAAGGTGGCGAGCAACACTTGAAATGCCAAATCGCCCATCCAAACCAACCAATCTAAGGTATCTATAATGGCATCACACCAATTGGCAATGGACAGATAACCATCACGTTCATTGATGATCAAATCATGTGCTATTCCCCAAATCATTTTACGGAATTTGACCAATCCTTCTACATCCAACTTGTGTTTATGTTCTTCCAATTTTGCCAACATTTCCTTTCTTTGGGTAGAATCAGGAATGTACTCCCATATCGTGTCTTGACAATTTTTGTAGGCTATCTGCCATTCAGGAAATTCTTCTCCCATACCATAACTGCGTACAAGCATTTTTATCTTCTTCTTATATACTTCGGGATGCTCCGCATGGGATGGTATTGGCGCCGAAACTTCATAATTGAGTTCGTGAATATCTCCAAAACCTGGAAATTTTTTAGGTATTTCCCAATAATATCTCGCTTTAGTCAAATTGTTGACAATAAGTTCATCAAAGAAAAAGTTGATTTCCAAAATATCGTGGATATTTTTTGCTGCAATATCATCATTTTGTAAATCAAATGTAA
>JAABRF010000069.1 GCA_011391075.1 Flavobacteriia bacterium
TTTTTACAAAAGCACTTTGGATTCTATTTCTAAAAAACCATTACCAAAATATTATAGCAAAATCAAAACCAATACCTATTCGGTTTTTGTTGCCGATAGTTTATACACATTAACAAGCATTCAAGACACCATTTTCAAACAAATCATCCAATCGGATTTGATTAAAAAAAGAGAATACAAATACAGCGATTTATTCTTTACTTTATATAAAGATTATGTACAACGCACTTATAACCAACCTTTGGATGTGATGGTTGATTCACTATTTTACAGGAGTTTGGGAGCCTATACTCTTACCTACAATCCCTTGAATAAATTCAACAAAGATCAAATTGCGCCGACAGAACAAGACAACTATTTTCGTTACCAACTCCTTCACGGCTATGTACATGACATGGGAGCTGCCATGCTAGGTGGCGTCAGTGGACATGCCGGCTTATTTGGCAATGCCAATGATGTTGCCAAGATGATGCAAATGTATTTACAAGAAGGTTACTATGGTGGCAAGCAATACTTCAAAGCTTCCACCATCAACACTTTCAACACCCGACATTTTGAAAAAGAAGGCAACCGAAGAGGTTTGGGATTTGACAAACCCGAATTGGACCCTTCCATATCTGCTACTTGTGGTTGTGTTTCGGCTAGCAGTTTCGGACACAGTGGATTTACCGGCAATTACACTTGGGCAGATCCTGAGAGTGGTATTCTATATGTATTTTTATCCAACCGTGTCCATCCCAGTATGGAGAACAACAAAATGATTCAGACCAATATACGGACTGAAATTCAACGTATTATTCAGGAATCAATCATCAAATAGTATTATTCCTTACTTCCATTTGTCATAATTATTGATGATACCTTAATAAATTGGGTCTAAACACGAATAAGCATATATAAAAATCACAATACTTATCAATAAATTAAAGTCTATTCAATAAATAAATATTTTTTTAAAATATTTAATAATTATATTTGGATTATATTAGGTATTTAATATATTTGCCGACATATTAATTATTAACAAATCAAATATTACAACAAATGAAGAGATTATTTTTATTAGCCTCAGTACTTATTTTTTCACTATCTTGTGAGAATGACACACAAATAGATGAAACCAACCAAGAAATTACGCAACGCAATTGTGGCGCACAAGAAGTTTTGGAAGCTCAATTGAGAGCAAATCCTGAATTGGCTCTTAAAATGGATGAAATTGAAAGATTTACTGAAGAAGCTATCGCTCAAAGAAGATTGGTCAATGGAGTTATTGAAATTCCTGTTGTTGTAAACGTATTATATAAAACTACTGCACAGAACGTTTCTCAGGCTCAAATTCAATCACAAATTGACGCATTAAATAAAGATTACAATGCCACCAATACAGATTTTGGAAGCGTGCCTGCTTTATTTTCAGGAGTTAAAGCCAATGTGGGAATCCGTTTCGTATTGGATGCTGTTTACAGAAAAAGTACTACTAAAACTTCTTGGAGACTAGATGATTCCATGAAAAAATCTACAAAAGGTGGAATTAACCCAACCAGTCCTACCACTAAACTCAACCTATGGGTTTGTAATTTGACTTCAGGTTACTTAGGATATGCACAATTCCCAGGTGGCGCATCAGCTACTGATGGAGTTGTTATTGATGACAACGCATTTGGAACTACCGGAACTGCCGCTGCTCCATTTAACAAAGGTAGAACTGCAACACATGAAGTAGGTCACTGGATGAATTTACGTCACATATGGGGAGATGCAACTTGTGGTACAGACTATGTTACCGATACACCATCTCACAATACTGCCAACTATGGTTGTCCAACTTATCCTCATAAATCAACTTGTTCAGGTACACCTGTTGAAATGACCATGAATTATATGGATTACACTGATGATGCCTGTATGTATATGTTTTCTGCCGGACAAAAAGATAGAATGCTTGCTATTTTCTCAACTGGAGGAGCTAGAGCAACTTTCGCTCAACCTTAATAAATTAATACTCTACATATATCAAAACCCAACTTTTTTTAAGTTGGGTTTTTTATTTTTGGTGCAATATGTAAACCATTCATATCAATTCGCAGAAACCCCTTTTGAATGCGTAAAACCACCAAATTGGCTCATTTTTGAGATGTAAAAAATGAAAAATGGATAGCTCTGATTTTTCTATTCCATTGATTCTACGTACTTTTACATGCATCATGAGGAAATTAATAATCATAACGATTTGGCTGCATGCAATCTTAAGTTTTAGTCAAGACTATTCAGGTTTTTTGCAACAAGGAATATACAAAGATCGCATCACAGATGAATCCGGGAATCCTATAGTCGGTATTAAAGTTCAAGTGCAAGGAAAAAGCACCTATGCCTATACAGATATCGATGGTAATTTTAGCATCAAAGCCGAGATTGGAGATTTAATTATATTAACTAAAAATGGAGAAAGGATTAATTCTTATCGCTTGGATGGAAGATCCAACTATTACATAAATGATGAAACAGAAGTAAAAGAAACCGTTCCAAAAGCTGATAAGAACTTAGATTCCGCCCGATTCTATTCCAAAAAAGATGCTTACAAAAGTATAGATTTTGTTGAAAAACATCTCAAATCCAAAAAGAAACATACACTTGTTGAATTGGCGCAAAGCTATGCACTTTTGGGTGACAACTATTTACACTTGAAACAATATGACCTAGCTATCAGCAACTATTACAAGTCATTGCAAAGTATTGAAAACACCGATGTACAGTTAAATTTGGGTAAATCCTACGCGCTTTCCGGAAATATTTCTGAGAGTAATAATATTTATAAAACCGTTCTAAATAAAAAAAACACAGCTTTACAGCAAATTATGGCTCAAGAAGGTATGGGTTACAATACTGAAAATAATATTCCTAAAGCTTTAGAATATTACAGAGCTGCATTGGCATTGGCTGAAAAAAACAAAATCACTTCAAAAATCGCCGAATTAAATGCCAAAATTGCTGAACTTTTAGCAAAATCAGGTAATAAGTCGGAATCCAATGCTTATTTACAAAACACCTTGCGATCTTCCGAAAACGAACCCATTCAAAAAAGGGTCAGCGTTCAAAATCAAGTAGCCGACGTCTATCAATCCAATAAAGATTTTGACAGCGAAATTGAATTACGAAAAAAAACCATTTCTGAATTAGAAAAAGCCAATGTCAATAAAATCAGCTCTGAAACCAATGGTTTTTTTAATGACGATGCCATTTCTATTTCACAACTCAATCTGGAAATAGGACGTGCCTATATCGACAAAAAAGAATTTGATAAAGCCATTCCTTATTTGGAAAAAAGCGCCCAAAATGCTAAAAAATTTAAAGATTTGGAAGTTGAAAAAAATGCTTTACAAAAACTATCCGAACTCTATAAAAACATAGGAAATTCTAAAAAAGCGTTGGAAAACTATCAAGAATACGCCAAGTTGGTCGATCTTTTATACCAGCAAAAAGAATTGGAAATTCAATCTGCTATGTCTTTAAGCAACGAATTACGCGACAAACAAAACCGCATCAATTCGCTGGAAAAAGACCGTGTTCTTTCGGAAAGCCAGTATCAATTGTTTGAAAGTGAACAAAAATTGGCTGTTGCCAACTACCGACGTCAGAAAATGTTGATCTTGGGAATGGGTATTGTTTTGGTTTTGTTGGGAATTTCGGTATTGGCTATGTATCGAAGCAACAAACAAAAAAAATTGGCCAACAATGTTTTAGCACTCAAATCCTTGCGATCTCAGATGAATCCGCATTTCATTTTCAACGCTTTGAATTCGGTTAATAATTTCATCGCTCAAAATGACGAAAGAGCTGCCAATCGATATCTAACCGATTTTTCAACCTTGATGCGCAGTGTACTAAACAATTCGGAAGAAGATTTTATTCCTTTGACCAAAGAAATTGAATTGTTGAAATTGTATGTCCAATTGGAACATTCGCGCTTTACTGATAAATTTGATTACACTTTAGATATTGACGAAAATCTGAATGAAGAGCAATTCCAGATTCCGCCTATGCTCATCCAACCTTATGTGGAAAATGCAGTCTGGCATGGATTGAGATACAAAGAAACCAAAGGTTTTTTGAAAATTGAATTTATTCAAAAAGATGCTGATACCATATTAATTAGTATTTCTGACGATGGCATAGGACGTCAAAAATCTAAGGAATTGAAAACCCAAAATCAGAAAAAACAAGAATCCAAAGGCATGAACAATGTCAAAAAAAGGATTGAAATCCTCAATGAAATGTATGCCGACAAAGTTAAAGTCAACATCAGTGATTTACATCCCGACGGCAGTGGAACTAAGGTCGTTGTTGAATTAAAAAAATAAACACTTTCCTCCTACTTCCCCATAACCAAATATAAATTTACGCCAACCCATATTATGAAACTTGAAAATTTGAAAGCCATCATCGTTGAAGACGAAAAAACTAGCCGTGATATCCTAAAGAATTACCTCGCCAAATACTGTCCGCAAGTGGAAGTATTAGGAGAAGCCGAAAACATTGATCAGGCTTTGGTCCTCATCAGAAATAACGCTTTGGATTTGGTGTTTTTGGATGTGGAAATGCCATATGGAAATGCATTCGATTTATTGGATAAACTCGGTGAAGTGGAGTTTGAAACGGTTTTTGTGACAGCTTACAATCAATACGCCATGGATGCAGTCAACCAACATGCAGCCTATTATCTCATGAAACCTATTTCGATAGACGAATTGATCAAAGCTGTAGACTACGTAAGTTTGATTAAATCAAGAGAAAAAGAATTACAAAATCAGGTATTGGTTCCCAAATTGCCTCAAAACACCGGAAAAATTAGCATCCCAACGCTCAATGGTTTTGAAATCGTAGATACCAACCAAATCCTCTATTGTCAAGCCGACGACAATTATACCCATCTGCATCTCAAAAATGGGGGAAGCAAACTAGTCAGTAAAACTTTGCGTTTTTTGGAAGAAAAATTGGATGGCAATGGCTTTTTAAGAGCTCATAAAACTTATCTCATCAACCTCAATGCCATCAAAAGTTACCACAAAGGCAAAGGCGGTTATGTAGAAATGGAAAATGGAAAAGCGATTCCCGTAACGGGTGCCAAAAAAGCCGAATTATTGAATTACTTCAAATAAAAATTATTCAATCAATAACTTTTCAGTATAAACAGCCCCATCACATACAACCTTAATCAAATAAACTCCTTTTGTAAGATTTGGAAATGAAAGTGTATGTTGATAACCCTTTAATTCGCCTTCACTTATGAGTTGTCCACTCACATTCAAAATATGGTATACACCATTTTCAAATGTCGTTTTCAGCACAAAACTTCCAACATTGGGATTGGGATAAATTTGAATGTTGTCTTGTAAATCAGTTGCATCAATTCCCAGCGTGTTGGTATAATTAAAAATATGCGGATCAAAAGAACCCATTTGCGGATGCGATTCATTTCTTTGATTGTTGTTTTGAGCTGTGATATAATATTTCACTTCATTTGAACCTGCCAATCCCGGAATCTCTGCTGTGTAATCTTGTGTAGTAGATGGAACTAAATTCATCACAACTTCTGTCCAAGTACCATTATTTTGTTTGTAAACGAGTTTGGGAAAACCCGCAGCAATTGGACTACCACCATAGGATGTTACTTTGGTGTTGATGGTAAAACTGCTTTGATTGGAATACGTGCCAAACAAAGGATAATGTTTGATATACAACATTTCTCTATCTGCAATTCCATGTGTACGACAATGCAAAGCATCCGTATCATACCAACCACTGGAGGTAACACCAATAATTTCATAACCCGGCATGGCTTGCTGATAGGTGGTAATTGCAGCGGCATCAAGTGCATTTCCGGTTTGAGGTACAAATACTTTATCATTTAGAATAAGCGAATTTGTATAAGGCGTTTCTACATTTTGATTTGCATTGGCTTCCTGAATCCTAATGACTTGATAAGGGTAACCCCAAGAGCAATTCTGTTGAGAAAAATAAGTGGCAACCGCTTCAAAATCAGCATAGCGATAATCACTGACAGGAACTTGTGCGATGAGAATCTTATCCACATCCAAATATTTACCCCAACAATCCACGTGTTTGATATAATCATCTAAGGGATCGGCGGTGACGTGATAAGTTTGAACTCCCATATAATTCAGCATTTTGGTGCGAATGTTTGTTTGCGTTTGAGAGGTGTTTTCTTCCCATACCAAATCGGTAGAAGCTGCCATAGCATATCCATCGCACATAAAATTACCTCCGGTATGGGATATGTTCATTCCATACAAGTCAACATTAAGCGCAGGCGCCATGATAACAGGCACATTATCATCATTGGGTCGAGGGCGATTGTAGGGAAAATCAATCAAGGCTACTTCTGCATCATTAACGGCAATATACCACGGACTGTAATCTCGGGTCCACCAAGAATTGGGATTCTGATACAAAAAACTACATTGAGTCAAATTAACACTGTTGGATGTGAAAAAATTTCTAACAGTTGTTTCTTCAGAAGCATTGGCAACAATCACCTTTATTTTACAATCTTCTGCCATTTCCCTGATCATACTAACGGGTATTCCAAACGCACCGTCATAAGCAATTAATACGCTTTCCATTGGTTCCCATTCTGCTACACTTCTTACAATACCTACAGGAGCAGGTGTTTCAACAAAAGCACGGGTAAGGTTTTGCATTTGAACCTTTTCTTCAGCAGACATTTCATGGGTCAAATGGTATCTAAACAATGGGTCTTCCTGACTCCATAGGTTTTGATAAAAACTCACAAAAAAGAAAAACACAAGCGTTGCTTTAGAAAAACGATTCATTGGTATCAAATTAAGAGCTACAAATTTAAGTATTCCTTTTTACAAAAATCTTCAATTGACAAGTTTTAAGTAAATAATTACCCTTAAGGATGCAGGATGGATAAGATTTTTTTATTTTTACAAAAAAATAAATAGATATGCGTAAAATAATAGCCATCGCCATTGTCGTAATGAGCATTGTGGAAATTGGTTTTTCCCAAAATTCAGGTATAACGGTCGAATTACATTATCCTCTAACAGGTGCAAATGAAAACAACAATTATTCAGATGTGACCGGAATTTTTGGAGCCGGATTTCAATTTCAATTCTCGGATGCCGAATTTGTAAACTATGGTTTGGAATACAAATTTGACCTCAATCAAACCTACCAAAGGTATGAAGGAAGTACGAGTGAAAATATCAATTTCATGATGAATCACCTCAACGGATTTGCGAAAATTAATTTGGATTTGATGCAAAAAACAAAAGTATACACCAATGCCGGATTCACTTTTTACAAATACAAAGGCGGTCAGTCTCAACAAGGATTTACCGGATTTAATGCGGGAGCCGGATTGAGTTATGAATTTGTTGAAAAATTTTATGCTCAGGCTTCTTATAACTATATCAAAGCAGGGCTTAAACAAAAACAAACCGGTTTTATTGACTCTGAAACATTCAGCACTTTTAGAATAGGAATCGGTTTTAAAATTTAAAAAATGATATTAAAAACAGTCAATGGAAAAACACCTTCACACGGAACGGATTGTTTTTTTGCAGACAATTGTGTTGTTGTAGGTGATGTGATAATGGGAGATGAATGCAGTGTTTGGTTTAGCGCCGTAATCCGTGGTGATGTCAATTACATCAAAATGGGAAATCGGGTGAATGTCCAAGATGGAGCCGTCATTCACGGCACCTATAAAAAATCTCCTACCAACATCGGCAACAACGTCTCGATTGCGCACAATGCCACCATACACGGTTGCACCATTCACGACAATGTCTTAATAGGCATCAATGCGGTCGTATTGGATGATGCCGTTGTAAATTCCAATAGCATCATAGCTGCAGGCGCTGTGGTGACCAAAGGTACCATAGTAGAAAGCGGTAGCATCTACGCAGGCATTCCGGCTGTCAAAGTCAAAGATATTTCTCCGGAATTGATTTCAGGTGAAATCGAACGAATTGCTGAGAGTTATTTGATGTATTCGGGATGGTATAAATGAAATTAATTTTAGATTGGCGATTTTAGAGTTTAGATTTTAG
This sequence comes from Flavobacteriia bacterium, assembly GCA_011391075.1. Taxonomy (GTDB): domain Bacteria; phylum Bacteroidota; class Bacteroidia; order Flavobacteriales; family Flavobacteriaceae. The sequence continues at coordinate 8,100 of JAABRF010000069.1, forward strand.
GGTTTAGAGTTTAGATTTGCTTTCATAGTACTTTTAGGATGATTTGACAGCAGTTCGTTTATAAAATTAACAAATGATCTGATGCTTTGAAACCCCGAAGGTTTTAAAAACCTTCGGGGTTTGTACTTTTTAAAAAATAGTATAAAAATCAATAGTCAGTTCGATAAACCGATTCGAATACGTAAGATCGCTATTTTTTAGAATCAAGATTTCATCTTCCAATGGTTTTACTGTTTTTCCAAATTGCAAAAAACTTCTCACCATATCCGAGTTTTCTCGGTCCTTCATACGCAGTCTTCTTTGCAAAAAGAGATTTTGGCTTTGAGCCAATTCGATAAAAAATGTCTCACTTTCATAAGGTAAGGAAAAAGCACAACTACCCGATTCTGATAGTAGTTGCACTGTGTTTTTGATAAGGGTCAAATGGTTGAGTAAATGGGTTTGACGTGCCACATTTCTTCCGGTATAACTCTCTATTTCCGAAGGTAAAAAATAAGGTGGATTACACACAATCAAATCGTAAGTATCATCAATTTCTTGGGCAAACGCTTGCAAAGATGCGTGGTAGCAAAACAATCGATCGCCCCAAGGGGAATTTTCAAAATTGGTCACAGCTTCTTCATAGGCATCAGCGTCGATTTCTACGGCATCTATGGTAAAAGCTTCGCTTCGTTGTGCCAACATCAGTGCCAAAATACCGGTGCCGGTCCCAATATCCAAAATAGTTTCGGCTTCCTCAACCTGCGTCCAAGAACCTAAAATCATGGCATCAGTTCCCACTTTCATCGCCGAACGAGATTGTTCAACCGTAAATTCTTTTAATCGGAATGCATTTGTTGACTGGGACATTTCTATTATTTTACCTTGCTTTCAATGCAGTTTCCCTAATTTCCTTGCCATTCAACACAGCGTATTCACAACCGTTTTGACTGACTTCAATCATGGAAAGCGCTACTTCTTCCATGGTGCTGAAGGCATTGGCATACAATAATCTTCCGATGGGAAAAGTCCAATTGATATAGCGGTAATAAGGATGCGTATGTTGTAAGCCTTTGATGGGTCGGATAAAACCCGGTCTGTAAGCAAACACTTGTTTGAAAGGTAACTGAGACAAATCGTATTCGGTTTTTCCTTTGACCAATGACCAATGTTTGCCTCCTTCCCTACTCGATTTGGTTCCCATTCCCGACACATAGGTAAACGTCATGTCTTGATTGAGGCGACTTAAGGTTTCTGCCACGTGCATCGTCAAAGTGTACGTAACCCGGTAATAGGTATCAGCATCCATGCCCACAGATGAAACCCCCAAACAGAAAAAGCAAGCATCCAAACCGGTGAGTTGGTTTTCAACAGCTTTCAAGTTGTAAAAATCGGAGTGAATGATTTCGGTCATTTTGGGATGCGACCAACCCAAGGTCTTGCGATTGAGTACCACTACTTTGGCTACTTTCGGATTTTGCAAACATACGTGCAA
>JAABRF010000006.1 GCA_011391075.1 Flavobacteriia bacterium
TGAGAGATTCAAAATGTTTGGTATTCATCGGTTCGCACATTGGTGAAAACATGCATAATTCTCAAGTACAAGAAGTTTCTGAAGCTATTGATAAAGGCGTTAGCATCATTACGGTTGACCCACGTCTTTCAACAGTAGCCAGCAAATCTAAGTTCTGGTTGCCTATTCGTCCTGCGACAGATATGGCTTTGTTGTTAGCTTGGATGAATGTCATCATTTTCGAAGAATTATACGATAAAGAATACGTTGCCAAATACACTACCGGATTTGATCAACTCAAAGAACACGTCCGTCCTTTCACTCCTGAATGGGCCTACAGCATAACCGATTTGACTCCCAAAATGATTCGGGATTCTGCTATAGAAATGGCTCATGCTGCACCAGCAGTTATGATTCACCCAGGAAGACATGTAACTTGGTATGGTGATGATACCCAACGTTCCAGAGCTATTGGTATTCTCAATGCTTTGTTGGGCTCTTGGGGTCGTCGCGGCGGATTTTATTTCAATGAAAAAGCCAAAGTGCCAAAATTCCCTGCACCTGGATATCCCGAACCAGCTTGGGCTGCTAAAGATTTAAATGTCAATTTACCCTTAGCTAAGGAAGGTGTTACCAATAATGTAATCAAAGCTTCACTTCCCAAAACCGATTTACCACATCAAGTAAAAGCATGGTTTGTAGCTGCAACCAACTTGACTTATTCAGTTCCCGAAGATCGTGAAGTATTCAAAAAAGCATTGGAAGCTCTAGAATTTTTAGTAGTTATAGATTTATACAATGTGGAAATTGCCGGTTATGCCGATGTAGTTTTGCCTGAATGTTCTTATTTGGAAAGACACGATATCGTTAGAACATCCGAATTTAGAGAACCTTCTATTGCCTTGAGAGTTCCGGCAGCCCAACCTCGTTGGGAATCCAAACCGGGATGGGAAATTGCCAAATTGATAGGTGATAAACTAGGATTAAACGAATATTTCAACTATAAAAACTTTGAAGAAGTATTGAGATGGCAATTGGAGAAAATGGGAACTTCTTATGATGAAATGTTGAAAATTGGAGTCAAAAATCTACCACGCACCAGTGGTCCCTTATACATTGAAGATGGTGCTGATTATGCCTTTAAAACGCCATCAGGTAAAATTGAATTGTATTCAAAAGAATTGGAAGAATTCGGATTTGATCCCATGCCGGTCTTCACAGCACACGAACAACCACCCATGAACTATTTCCGTTTAATTTATGGTAGAGCTCCTATGCATACCTTTAGTAAAACGGTCAATAGTCCTCATTTGAATGATTTGAGAAGTGAAAACAATTTGTGGATTAATCCAAGAGTAGCCAAAATCTGGAATTTGAAACCCGGACAAGAAGTTTGGTTGCAAAATCAAGATGAAGTTACTTCCAGTTTCCCAATTAAAGTGAGATTAACTGAAAGAATTCGTTGGGATTCCGTATACATGGTACATGGTTTTGGTCATAAAGATAAAAATATGACCCGAGCCTATGGTAAAGGAATCAATGATACCGAAATGATTACTAAAGTGATGGTAGATCCTTTAATGGGAGGTACTGGAATGAGAGGTAATTTTGTAACAATTTTAACCGAAAACCCTAAAGAAACTGTATAAAATGAGATATGTAATGGTCATAGACACGCTGAAATGCGTGGGATGTAGCGACTGTGTAGTAGCTTGTCAAACCGAAAACGATGTTCCGCATGGATACTGTAGAGATTGGGTTACCGAATCTGTAACAGGAACTTATCCGGAAGTTGAGATAGAATTGAGATCTGAAAGATGTAATCAATGTGACAACTCGCCTTGCGTTAGAACTTGTCCGACAGCTGCCAGTCATATTATTGAAGGTGGTATTGTATTGGTCGATCGAGATTTGTGTATAGGATGTGGTGCTTGTGTGGAATCTTGTCCTTATGACGCTCGTTATCGTCATCCGGATTGGGGAACAATTGATAAATGTACTTTCTGTGTACACAGAGTGCAAAAAGGTCAAAATCCCGCTTGTGTATCTGTATGTCCAACCAACTGTATGTATTTTGGAGACTTAGATGACTCCAACAGTGAAGTAGCCAAACTTTTAGCAGTGAGAAAACACAAAGTTTTGGCTGAAGCAGCCGGAACATCACCCAATGTTTATTATCTAATTTAATCATTATAAGGTTGTTGAGCTATATGTTTTAAGTCTTCATTTAGTCCAAAAAAATCCATAACTCAACAACTTAATAACCAATAACTTTTATCAAATGAACGAAGAAGTTTTTATCAGCGGCAGAAATATTCCACATATAGACCCACATTTAACTTTGTGGGAATTCCCTATTTCTCTGTATTTATTCTTAGGTGGTTTAGCAGCGGGAATATTGTTGTTTTCAGCTATTTTACACCTTATCAATAAAGAAGACGAATTTAAAGGTGCTTCCAAATGGGCACCCATGATTGTACCCTTTGCATTAGCTATTGGGCTTTTGGCCCTTATTTACGATTTAGGGAATCCTTTGTACTCTTGGAGATTGTACACTACCATCCGCATAGAATCTCCAATGTCTTGGGGCGCTTGGGTTCTTTTAATCGTTACTCCAATGTCAATGTTATGGGTAATGACTTACGTCAGAGAATTATTCCCAAAATTGAAATATGAGACTTTCAAAATGCCTTTTTTATATAAAATAGAAGCATTTGCCATCAAATATAAAAAATATATGGCGTTAGCTTTTTTACCTTTGACTGTGATTTTAGGTATTTACACCGGGATTTTGTTGTCGGCTTTTAATGCCCGACCTCTATGGAATAATGCCATTTTAGGACCTTTATTCTTTGTTTCCGGATTGTCAACAGCAGCAGCTACAGTTATTTTATTTGCAAAATCAGCTCATGAAAGACATTGGTTTAGTAAAATAGATATTCTGTTAATCGTCATAGAAATTGGTTTGATTATCCATTTAATCATGGGATATTATGCCGGTAATGAAATGCAAATAGAAGCTGTTAAAATTTTAGTTGGTGGCGATTTTACAACCATGTTTTTTGGCTTTTTGGTGGTATTAGGTTTATTAGTACCCTTAATTTTAGAGATTTTTGAACTAGCAGGATTCAAAGTTCCGGTTATCATTCCTGCCATTTTAATTTTAATTGGTGGATTGGTTTTCAGAGTTCTGATGGTAGAAGCCGGTCAAATCACGCGCGTTCTTTATTAAACTTTTCATAATCAGCATTCATATCAATAAAATGGTTATTAAAAGTATATATTCAAAAAATAAATAAATTTAAACAGATGAAAATTAATCCAGATAAACAACATGTATATTGGAATCCTTATTTTGCAGGTTTCCTAATGGGAATTATCTTATTACTCACTTTTTACCTTACCGGTAGAGGTTTGGGTGCATCGGGTGCTGCAAAGGCTATTGTTACACAAACTGTTCATACGGTTGCACCAACCCATACTGAAAACAACACCTATTACGCCGAGCAGTTTAAAGGCGGCAAAACCCCTATCAGCAATTGGTTGGTGTTTGAAGTAATTGGAATTGTAATTGGAGCTTTTATTTCTGGATCATTATCGGGAAGAGCCTTTTTCAGGGTACAACATTCCCCTAAAATTACCAGCAGACGCCGACTTTGGTTTGCCCTTCTCGGTGGAGCTTTATTCGGATTTGGCGCTCAATTTGCCAAAGGTTGTACCAGTGGCGCAGCATTGAGTGGAATGGCAGTATTGTCATTAGGTGGATTCATAGCCATGTTATCTATTTTCGGTGGAGCTTATTTATTTGCTTACTTCTTTAGAAAACTTTGGATTTAATCCACTTAAATTTATTTAATTATTAAATCAGGTTGCTGAGCTTGTCGAAGCACTAATTTCTAACTTCTAATTTCTAACTTCAACATGGGACCATTAATACCAGAAATCATTTCACCCGAATGGAATAACATCATCGCTATCGTTTTAGGGATAGCTTTTGGATATGTACTTGAATCAGCTGGATTTTCTTCTTCAAGAAAATTAGTAGGCGTATTTTACGGCTATGATTTCGCTGTTTTAAGAGTGTTTTTTACTGCAGCTATAACCGCCTCTATAGGTCTATTGTTTATGGACTATTTTGGATGGGTAAATATGGCTGCATTGGACGGACTTCCCGCTAGAGTTTATCCTATTATCGTAGGAGGAATCATCATGGGATTGGGATTTGTAACCGGTGGTTTTTGCCCCGGAACATGCATAACAGCTATAGGTATCGGCAAATTGGACGGTTATGTCTTCTTTGGCGGTATTATATTAGGTGTATTTGTGTTTTCGGAAATGTTTCCTCTTTTTGAAAACTTTTACAATTCAAGCAATTTAGGCGATGTATCGGTACCTCAGTACTTCAACATAAGTCCTTATTGGTTCATGGTAGGGGTTTCCGTCATCGCAATTGTAGCTTTCTATGTTACACTTCAAATCCGCAAACGCATTAAAAAAGTTGAATATTAGTTGAAAGTTGTAATTAATATAACTTGAATATCAAACCTATATCTAAACCAAAAATGAAAAAACGATATATTTTTCTCGCATTAGTCCCGATAGTTTTATCTATTTTATTGGCTCTTTTACCTGATAAAAGTAATTCGATTGATGCCAAAAGAATCGCTAAAAATCTCAAATCGGCTAAATACACAGGAGTTTCCCCCGATAAATTGTTGTTGGAAGCTGTAAATAATGACCGCTTTATACAACCTGATGAATTGGCAACAGTCATCATGGGACAAGATCCATCTTATATGTTAATCGATTTAAGAGATGCCGGTCAATTTGAAAAATTCACATTGCCTGGAGCTATCAATATTCCTTCTGATCAAATAATGACTGAAGAAAATAGAGCTACTTTTGAATCGGATGCCTATAAATATGTTTTAATTTCAAATGGCACCATCCTTTCCGATCAAGTTTGGATGATTCTCCGCAGAGCAGGTTATGATAATCTAAAAGTCCTCAACGGCGGTTTGAATCAATTTTATCAATTGTATCTCAATCCACCCAAACCAGGTGATTTGGATCCTAGTGAAGCATTTGACAACTATCGATTCCGCAAAGCAGTAGGCGCACATTTGGGTTTGCCAAATCCCGATGAATTTATTCCGGGTGGAAGTGCTGCGGTTGTTGCACCTAGTGTCACAACAGAAACGGCAAAATCTGCAACTAAAACGCCTGCCAAAAAAGTCGTGCCTGTAAAAGCAGCCGGTGGTGGCGATGAAGGTTGTTAATAATGCAAGGTATTACAAATACATTTTAAAGTTTAGTTTTAAATATTCAAACTTAAAGAAGTAATATCCATTCAATCAATAAAATAAAATAACAAATTATGAGCGATAATAAAACCGTTAATCACATGATAGAATTAACTAAAACCAATAGAATCACTTTTGGAGTGATTATCGTTTTAGTGATTTTATTATTAGGTTTTCTATTTTTAAAACCTGTAAAATATGCTTTCAATACAACTCTTGATAAAGAAATAGCTGATTTAAAAGTAGCCGATTATCAAATTTCTCCACAAGTATTGGCTCAAGCTTTATTGAAAAAAGACGCTTCTATGGTGTGTGTTGATGTACGCAGTCCTTTTGAATTTGCCAAAGGACATTTACCCGAAGCACAAAACATCTATAAAGTCAATCTTTTCTCTGATGATCAAATTGAATTCTTCAAAGACTTAAAAAAAGGGAATAAAACAGCTGTTTTGTATGGCGGTTCGGCTTCTGAAGCCAATGTTCCTTTTATGATTTTGAAACAAATGGGCATTGATAATGTAAAGTACTTGACAGTAGGTTATGAAGTGATGAAAAGTGGTAATTGGGCAGAAATAGCAGCCAATACAACTCAATATAACGATGAAACACCCATAGTTGATTTTGCTAAGTTCATTTCTGATGCTCAAATACAAAACCAACCTACTGGAACAGCTACTGATAATGCTCCCAAACCTGAAATTTCCAAACCTAAAACCGTTGTCAAACCAGCCGCTCCGGCAGCCGGTGGTGGCGATGAAGGTTGTTAATTTTCGGAATTTTATATAAAAAAACGCATCTTATAGGGATGCGTTTTTTTTATGCTTTTATGTGTTGTTAAAAAACTATTGTGCTTATCCAGCCTATAAAAAAGGTAGATGAACCTATAAAACCGGTAGGTGAACCTATCAAAAAGGTAGGTGAACCTATCAAAAAGGTAGGTGAACCTATCAAAAAGGTAGGCGAACCTATCAAAAAGGTAGGTGAACCTATCAAAAAGGTAGGCGAACCTATGAAAAAGGTAGGTGAACCTATCAAAAAGGTAGGTGAACCTATAAAACTGGTAGGTGAGCCTATCAAAAAGGTAGGTAAACCCAGATAAATGGAAGCCTAGCCTTGATACATTAATACATTACCTAGATATCATCAAGTTGAAAAAGCCATTTCTTATAGAAGTCAAGTGCATCACACAGCTATTTTCCCGCCACATCAAGCCAATATAAATTCCAAATTTTCCAAAACCTCATTGGGTACTGTTTGCAATTCTATCACTGCATCAGCGATACCTTTTTTTCTGTTTTGTAACTGTAAAATCTTTTCTTCAATGGTATCTTTGGCAATGAATCGCACTACGTGAACCGGTTTTTCTTGTCCGATGCGGTGTGCTCTTCCTGTGGCTTGCAGTTCTTTGAACGGATTCCACCAAGGATCCAAAATCAATACAAAATTGGCTTCAGTAAGGGTCAAGCCCACGCCACCACTTTGTGTGGTCATAAAAAACAACTGAATCGCATCATTGTGACGAAATTTTTCTATTTCAGCGTTTCTGTCTTCCACTTTGGTTTGACCGGTAAACGCTGCATAAGGAATTTCTTGCTCGTCACACCAGTGTGTATACAATTTTAAATGTTCTACAAAAAAACTGTATATCAATACTTTGTGTCCCGATTTTAGGAGTGTTTCAATATATTGAGTAACATCCGAAAACTTGCCACTATCTATGATCTGTGCTTCTCCAACCAACTTGGGATGATTGCTGAGTTGGCGCAATTTCATCAAAGTTTGAAACACTTGGAAGTTCTGTTTTTGGAGGGTTGGTTGAATGCCCAAAAGAATATTCCGAGCTTTGGACTTTTCGGCTTCATAAAGCGACTTTTGATGTTCTTCCAATTCTGAAAAAAAAACTTGTTCGGTCAATTCCGGTAAATCAGGTAAAACTTCTTCTTTGGTACGTCTCAAGATGTAGGGTTTTACCAAATTCTTGAGTTGAATCAAAGCTTCTTCAGATTGGTTTTTTTCAATAGGTTTTTTGAATATTTTTTCGAATTTGGCATATTCACCCAACAAATTGGGATTGATAAACTGCATTTGCGACCACAAATCACTCAGTGAATTTTCGATAGGTGTACCACTTAGGGATATTTTGTGTTCGGCAGAAATCTGACTGATTTTATTAAAGATTTTACTTTCTCTATTTTTGATTTGCTGGCTTTCATCGACGATGAGATACAAAAAGTTTTGAGTACTAAACCAATCATAATCTCTCAATAATATTCCATAAGATGTTATGGTAATATCATGGTCTTGAATCGATTTTTGGAGTTTCTTGCGGTCTTTTCCTAAATATAAAACGACTTTTAAATGAGGCGCAAACTTATCCAATTCATTGGCCCAATTAAATACCAATGAAGTGGGACATACAATAAGCGATTGTAAAGAGGCTTTTTGAGTTTCAACTACAGAAAACAAATCTGTTGGGGTATTATCTTCTTGGGAGGCATTGGGTAAAGTAGTTTTTACAAAATCCAACAAGGTGATGCATTGCAACGATTTTCCAAGTCCCATGTCATCGGCTAAACAAGCCCCCAATTGATTTTGATGGTGTTCCCAAAGCCATTGAACACCTAGCTCTTGATAAGGTCTCAAAGTGGCTTGTATGGTCTTGGGAAGTATAAATTCTTGAACTTTTTGAGTGGATAACTTTGGCTTTGGTGCATCTACCTGAAGCAAATCCAATAAAGTATATTGATTTTTCCTGATTTTTATTTTTTCTTGATGGATTTCAGCCAGGTCAATAATAGGTTTGTAGTGAGAAAACCATTCTTGCGGGATGATAAAAAAAGTGCCATTGGGTAATTCGTAAAATCTTTGCTCCGACTTTAAATGCGGAATCATTTTGAGGAAAGGAAATGTAAAGGCACCACAAGTAACCGTCATTTCAATATCAAACCAATCCATTTTATCGGAGATTTGATGTTGGATGATTCCACCATTGGCATATACTACATTGCGGTCAATTTCAAAATCTGAAACTTGGAAACCGGCTTCTTCCAATTGAGATTTTAAAGCTAGTAAATGGTACACTTGTTCATACTTTTCAGTCTGATGCAAATTACTGTTATTTGAAAAGAAACCTTCTTCTAAATAAACTAAGTTTAATGCTTTTAATTTTTCATAATAAAGATTTTCTTGTTCAAAATCCCTTTTGGTTTCCAGAATTGAAATGGATTCGGCGTCATTCCACAATAAACTGACGTGTTTTTTACGAAAATCGGTAGAAATAAATTCAATATCGCCATATATAAATCGCAATTGCCAAACGTATTTTCCAGAAAATAGATGATATACAGGTTCGATGATACAAGTTTGCAAGACATTTTGGGTAATCATTTGGAAACCTTCGGCTACGATATCTACCTTTTTAACAACGTCTTTGATAAACGATTCAAAATAAGCTTTGGCTGTTTTCTGAGGAATAATCAACGTTTTTTTGGTTAAAAAAGGAGATAGTTTTTTAGCATTGATATGTTCCAAGGCGTATAAAACACCATCGACGACAATCCATCCCGGAGTGTTTAGAAGAAGCGTAATTTTGGACTCGGAAGGATCGATAATTTTGGAAGCAATGTCCAACTGAAGCGAATAAGTCAATCCCTGTTCATCCTTAGAAAAAAATAATTTAGGTTTGGCAGTTTCCTTTGCAATTTGGATTTGATGTTGGTTAAAATATCCCGCTCTACCCATTTCAATACTGATAGGTAGCGGGTTTTCTATGATTTTGTCATAAAACTTAGCCAATTGTCGTTCCACAAAGGGAAGAATAATCCTTTTGTGATCTTCTGTTTTCAAAAGATCCTCTAAAGTCTTTTTACTTTTTTTGGTGGCATTAAAACGGTGTACAATATTTTCAATTTGTACCGTTTGAATTAAATCAAAAATGGCTCTTTCATTTTCAGTCAGTACAATATGGTAACCGGGAAGTGTTTCAAGTGTGGCTTTTTTTTGAATATACCCTAAGCGAGAATTTTTATTTTCAACGATATATGCTGTGGGTAAATAGTTTTGTAAAGTGGCGTCAAAAGCTAAATCAATACCTAGAGTAAAATGATTATACTCCATGATTATTGTTTCTTGGCGCGTTTAATACTATCATAAACCCTGAATTCAGCATCCTTTTCTGTTTTCATTTTTTTAATTTTTTCCGACACTTTTACATGCATTTTTTCATATTCATCTATACGCGACATATAGTAGAGATTGCTTCTGTTGTAACGGGCACTATCTACTCCGTACTTTTCAAACACAAGACTCATATAGTTTCTTTGTCTTTCCTGATATTTATTGCGTACGTTGTAAGATGCATTTGCCAAATAAACTTCGGTCATAATTTCTATCATTTCATTTTTAGGAATCAAATCGTCCGGTTTATTCATAATGGTATTACTGGTACAACTTGAAAGCAAAATGGCAAAAACAATGAAAAAAGAGTAGATTCTCAAGGGAATACGATTTAATGTAAACATGGTGCAAATATAGCCTGAAATCTATTAAAATTTTAATAAATCTTTATTCTTCTAATTATGAATTGAAATCATAATGTCAAACTTCATAAATCTTGATAATAAATAGGAAATGAAGTTCGAAATTTGGGTTAAAAATCGTAAAAACCACATATGTCGCATATCTGACAGATAGAGAAGGCAATGAAAAAGATTTATATTAAAAATTTTGGAAATATCATTCCTTTCCTAGAAAATTGGTCAAGTTTTAAATGAAAAATTGTAAATTCCTAAATATTACACTATTTTTACGAAACAAACGTTTCTATTGAGTGCGAAATTTAATCCCAATCATATTGCTATTTTCCTTTTGGAATGCATTGTCACAGAATGATTCTATTTCAATGTATGGAAATATTCGCTCTTTAAAAATAGCCGTTTCAGACACTATCTATTTTCAAGATGTCAGCACCAATTCCGATTATATTGCGCTATATCCTATCTCAAATAATGATTCCATTCAATTAGAAACCGAATTGGATGATTCGCTTTTTGAAATAGATTTTTCCCGGTCAAAAATTGTTTTACTTCCTGATTTTTACCGACAATATCCCCAAACTTATTTTTTGGAAATCCAATTCAAACCTTATCCAAAATTCTTAACTCAAGACTACAACGGATATGATGCATCCAAAATTTATCCCAATTTCAATTCGCGTGAAATATTGTCTTTTGAAAATGATAAAGCTCCTTTAAAAGGAAATCCTTTCGATGGTTTAGATACGCAAGGCAGCTTGATTCGTGGTATAACGGTAGGGAATAATCAGGATGCGGTATTAAACTCGTCACTTGATTTAAAAATCGAAGGTAAATTATCTTCCAAAATACAACTTAATGCCCGAATAAACGATACCAGTTTACCCATTCAAGAAAACGGATATTCCCAGGAACTCAAAGACATCGATCGCATATACATGGAACTCTTAGGTCCCAAATGGGAAATCAAAGCAGGAGATATCATCCTACAAGATTCAACACATTACTTTATGGCTTTTACTAAAAAAGTTCAAGGGGTTTCGTTGGATGTGCATACCGAACAATTGGATGTTTTCAGTTCGGGTGCATTGGTTAAAGGGCGCTATGTTTTTTATCAATTTCAAGGTCAGGAAGCCAATCAGGGACCATACAAACTACAAGGTGACAATGGAGAGTTGTATATTTTTATCATTCAGGATAGTGAACGGGTTTATATTGATGGTGTTATGCAAACGCGTGGTGAAAACAAGGATTACATCATGGATTACAATACCGGCGAAATAACCTTTACACCACAAAATCCCATTACTTCCGATATGCGTATTACCTTGGAATATCAATACTCCGACAGAAATTATTCCCGATTTGTTACGCAAAATGCGGCTTCGTTCCACACCGATACATTTAGCATCGGAACGGCCTTTTTTAAAGAAAGTGATATGAAAAATCAAACTGTTGAATTGGATTTGTCAGCTGAACAAATCGAACTTCTGGCAAATGCTGATAGTGATTCAAGCATGGTTTATACCGTCCATGCCTTAGAAACCGAGTATGATGACGATAAAATTCTGTATAGAAAGTTGGTCGTAGGCAGCACCGAAATTTATGAATACAGTCAAGACACCAATGAAACGCTGTATCAAGTAGGTTTTACCTATTTTGGTGAAGGATTGGGTGATTATGTCGTGCAAGAGTATCTTGCCATTGGTAAAAAAATGCAATATGTAGGGGAAAATTCCGGAGATTATAAAGCAGTTATTCCTTTAATGGCCCCCAATTCTGTGCAATTGATGGTACTGCAATCCAATTATGAACCCAATGACAAAACCTTTGTTGATTTGGAATGTGCTTACAGCATCAATGATGTCAACCTTTTTTCCAATTCAAATGCATCTGAAGTTAAAGCACCAGCTGTGAAAGCCATGTGGGAACAAACGCTTTGGGAACAAAAATGGAAAACTACTTCTTTGATTCAATTTGACTTTGTTCATCAAAATTTCAACAATCTAGAAGGCACCTATGATGTGGAATTTGATAGAGATTGGAATCTCAATGAAACGGTAGGCAATCAATCTTTATTAAATGGAACCATCACTTTTGAAAATGAAGAAAATGGTAGCTTTTATTACCAATTTGAAAATCTCAAACTTTCTGATTTATACAACGGAACGAGACATAATCTAGGGGCTACATTGGCTTTTGGCAAATGGGAATGGAATCAATGGTCGAGTATGTTGAACAGTAAAGACGAACTTTTTCAAACCCATTTTATTAGAAATGAATCTCAAATAAAGTTTACAAACCAAAAATGGTGGTCACAAGCTGAACTCAAAATTGAAAGCAACAAACTCAAAACTTCTGATAACAATACCTTTTACGAAAATTCATTTCAAAATTTTCATGAAAAATGGAGTTTTGGAATAGGTGATTCCACTCAAGTTTACGTTAAAACCGGCTTACATCTCACTCAAAATGACAGTGTGAGAAGTAATGCATTTCGGCAAGTCAATCAATCCCAAACATGGTTTTTACAATCCCAATTGATAGAAAATAAAAACACAAACCTTCAGTTTTTTTCAAGTTATCGAAAAGTTCAATATGAAAACGGCTCTAAAATCAACGCTTTGAATACAAGAGCTTCCTTTCGGCATCAAGTGTGGGATGGCTTAGTTTCTTGGCAAACAAACTATCAAAACACTTCGGGTCAATTAGCCCAACAGGATTATACCTATATTGAAACAGAACCCGGACAAGGTTTTTACACTTGGATTGATTACAATGCGAATGGATTGAAAGAGTTGGACGAATTTGAAATCGCACAATTTGCCGACCAAGCTCAATACCTGCGCATTACTTTACCACATATCAATTACCTTCCTACACAAGAATCCAAACTTACCCAAAATTTAGTTTGGAATGCTTCGAAATGGGGTCAGGAAGATGGATTTAAAAAGTTTTTGTCGCATTGGCACAACCAATTGAATATTATAGCTCAAAACAACAAACAACGAATTGACACCAAACTCCATTTAAACCCATTTGATTTTGATGATCCGTCCGTTTTAAGTCATCAGCTAGGTGTTCAAAATCAACTGTATTTCAACAGAGGAAAATCGCATTATACTACCGGATATCATTGGAGCGATTCCAATCAAAAATTATGGCAAAGTTTTGGAACAATTCAACAACATCTCACGGTACATCAATTGAATTTTCAACATTTGATAGAAGGTCAATGGCAAATAAATTTAACTGCCGAAAAAGTTAGAAATCAAAATATTAATGAAATTTTTTTAAACAGAAACTTCAAGTTAATTGAGTTGAATGTAAAACCTGGTCTAACCTATTATTTTTCAAAAAAACATTGGATAAAAAGTAGTTATGAATACACCGAAAAGAACAATAAAATCAGTGATCTAGAACATTTAACACAACAAAAATTGCAATTTAATTATCAATTTACTTCCGAAAAAGACACCCGTTTTTCAGTTGATTTTAATTTGCTGAAAAATACATTTGAGGGCAATGCCAATTCGGCTGTAGGGTACCAAATGTTGGAAGGTTTACAACCGGGTAATAATATGACTTGGATGCTATTGTGGAATAAAAAACTCAATTCGTTCCTCTACCTCAACATCAACTACAACGGCAGGGCGCATGAAAATTCGAGAACGATTCACAATGGGAATGTACAATTGCGGGCACAGTTTTAAAAATTGTATAAAAAAATTGACTACTATAATATAATTGGTTAATACAGACTTTTTGACTGGATTTTTTTATGTTTGCAGTCTAACCAAAAAGCACATGCAACTCAAAAACACACTTTTACCTTTGTACGGTATCTTGATTTTCTTTGTATTATATATCCTTTCCGCCTCTTTTTATCCGGGTGGTAACGTAGCCGATAAAATGCAAGCCGGATTTGATTGGTTTCACAATTATTGGTGTGACCTCTTGGAAACAAAAGCGATGAACGGACAAAACAATGCCGCAAAACCTTTGGCGGTTGTTGCCCTAATTTTATTGTTGGTGAGTTTGGGGTATTTGTTTTTCCTCTTTCCGAAACACTTTCCTATCGATTCCAATAAAGCCAAAATTTGGAATAAAATTATCACTTATGCCGGAGCAAGCAGTGTTTTTCTAACCTATTTCATCACGACTTCCTTTCACCATTATACCATTGGAATTTCAAGTTTTTTGGGGCTTCTAGCCATGTTGGGGATATTTATTTCCTTAAAGTATCACTCCAAGAGATTATATCTCATTGCAGGTTGGATGGCTCTTGGATTGTTATTGTTAAACAATCTGATGTATTACACACGAATGGGTGAGTTTTACTTGCCCTTGATGCAGAAAGTTGGCTTTGCAGCAGTATTGACTTGGTTTGCTTCTTTATCGGTTATCATGCACCGCAAGAAAAAATCCCTTTCATCGAAAGGTGTTTAGTGAAACCTTTTTACACCTGCTTTGATGAAGACATTCAGATCATTCTCCATAGGTGGAATGGGACAAGAGTATTTATAGTTATAGGCACAGTAAGGATTGTAGGCTTTGTTAAAATCTAACAACACCTCTTCATTTAATGGCAATTCCAAATCCAAATACCTTCCGCCACCATAGGTTTCAGTGCTGTTGGTCAAATCGGTGAAAGGAATGAACAAGTAGTTTTTGTATTCTTCCTTCTTCATCAAGTCTAGGTTTTGGTATACTGTCAACCTACAGGCTATTCCATCCACCTCAAAAATCAGAGTGCCATAGGTTCGGTACATCGGTTTTCTATCGGTAGTAGTGGTCATTTCAAATGGAAGGGCATTTTCGATAGGGATGAATTTTGCCATTATTCGATATTTCAAATCAATTGGGAAAAATTGTAAGGTTTTAAAATCTTCAAAATCTTTTTCAGTCAAGGGTGATTCTTCCCTATCAGCAAATTCACTGTTGATTTTAGCTTGAAAGGCTAGAACATCCGCAAAACCTAAACTATCAATTTGGGTTTGTTGCGCTTTGCATCCTACACCTATTAAAAGAATTATAAAAAAGCTTGAGATTAAGTTTTTTAGGGTGGTATGGAATATCATATTCATTCGTTTTTAATGGTTTTGGATATATAGATTTCTAACCGCTAAGGTCGGAAAGTTTTTCGCAAAGCGTTGCACAGAGTTAACCAATTTGCAATGCATTGAGTTTAGGAACTTGTCCTTTGGAAAAGAATTTGAATCAATTTATTCAAAAAATCAAACATTAAAATAATCCTCCAACTCTTTAAGCGTCTCTTCTGAAGTTTCTAAATCTTTGACAATATTGCCTTTTTCTAAAACTAAAATTCGGTTACATACTTCGGTTACATGACCTAAATAATGACTGGAAATCAAGAAAGTAGTTTGAGTAGTTTCTACCAATTGTTGAATAATCTTTTTCAATCTGATTTGAGTGGTTGGGTCGAGATTGGCAAATGGTTCGTCCAAAATTACAACTTCCGGATTACCCATTAAAGCGGCGACAATTCCTACTTTTTTTTGATTTCCTTTGGATAAATCTCTTAGATATTTCTTTTTCCCGATGATTTCGTCATTGAACAGTTCCGCAAACTGTGACATAAAGATTTTCAAGTCCTCCTTGTTAATACCTCTCAAGTCGGCGATAAATGTAAAGTACTCTTCGGCGGTAAGATAGCCTATTAAAAAACTTTCATCTATAAATGCTGAAGTAAAGTATTTCCAGTCTTCACTTTTGTTAACTTGAATCTCTTTATTGGTTATAAAACCAGTTGTAGGTTCGATTAAATCCAATAGCAAATTGAAAAAAGTGGTTTTTCCTGCTCCATTATTGCCCACCAATCCGAAAGATTGACCTTTGGGAATTTGAAGTGATTCGAGGTTTAGAACAACTGTATCGGTGTATTTTTTACTTAATTGGTTTACTTGTATCATGGTTGAGTTGAAAATTTAAGTTATTGTTCCCAAATCCCAATTTCCGATAGCTATCGAGACGGGACGGGTTGGTTATTGCGTTTTTTTGGTTTATGTTGCTTGGTCAAAAGCGGCTATCATTTTGTGTTTGGATTTGAGATACATTCCGGTGATGTATTGCATGAGTTTTTGGTGCAAAACTATTCCTATCAAACCTAAAACAATGAGTGTAGCGACTCCAGCTTCAAAATTAATGAACTTGTATGGTATGTAAAAAAACAAAATTGGCACTACTAAAATAGGAAATCCAACCAACCATTGTACGGCACCTGTTCCTTGATAATTGAAGGCTGCTCGCTGGCTAAGGTCGATTTTTTTACGATTAAATGAACCGGCGAACAACAGGACATATGTATTGACTCCGACATTGTACATCATGGCGGCAAAATGCAACAGCAGAATATCCCAACCAAAGTAAACATAAGGAATACTCAGTACAAAAAGAATGATGGCACTCCATTGCATCAAAGTAAACTTGGCCTTTAAATAATCTTTGTATTTGACATTTTGACTCATCAACATTTTGTAGTAGGCACTATCCCATGCCGGAATAAATTGACCAAAGCTGATGAGGAATACGCCGGTGATGAATATGGCCACAAAAACCATAAATGGGGTCATATTCAAATACATGGGATTGGTGTAGAAAATCAATCCGTAAAACAAACCCATCACGATGATAAATACAGAAGATCGAGGTCTTTTGTTGCGCCACAGGAGCTTTAAATCCAATTGTAAAAACGGAGCTACACTACCAAATCGGTTTAACCAAGTCATTTCAGTAGTTTGCACTTCTTCCGATTTTACTTTTAAGGAAGCATCTATATAAAGTTTTTTCTTAAGTAATTTGAAATTGATTAGATACAAACTTGCCCATATCAATATTGGAATGATGATTAAAACTGGTTGAATAAGTATGCCACTCAATCCTTTTGAAAAAACACTGTATAAGGGAATTATTTCATAATGATTTAAGGTAAACAATCCTGAAACAATGACAATGATGGGTAAAAAAGCCCAATCGCTATCTGAAGTAGTACTTTCAATAATGAAATTTAAAAAGTTGACAATCAATGTAATAATTAACATGAGGAACATCCATATCAATACTTGTAAAACGTTTTCGTTTTCAATGATGGCAAATACCCCAAATGGGATGATGGCAAATAAGGGTAAAAAATTGAAAAAGGACAACATAGATTTTCCCAAAACGTAATTTACTATTTTGGACTTGTGTACCGGTAAAGTCAGGAAGGGTTTTACTGACATCACGGGAAGTTTTTGCATGAAAAAGCGCAAAAATAAATCGGCTAGTATCCAATAGAAAAGGAAATCATTTACTTTAATTAAGGGACTTTCTGTGGGAAATTGTTCTTTGAGAATAGGATAAAGTGCGATTCCTAAGGTCAAAAAGCTCAAGAGCATGTATATTGCAAAAAGAGCTAGTATGATGTTGAGTGCTATACTTTTTTGCCAATAAGATGAGCGGAAGAATTGTTTCCATTCAAAGTCTAAAAAATATTTGATCATGGTTATTTAGTTGTAATAGATTGCTTGAAGAATAATAAATTGGTTTATAGATTTTATTGGTAGCCATTCAAGCCCATCCGTTACAGTTTTCAATTATCTTTGCGACTACAAAAAAAAACTTATGCTCAACAGATTATCCAATCCCTACAGAGGTCTTTCCCGTGAGATCTGGTATTTATCGGCTATCACGTTGGTGAATAGAGCCGGTGCCATGGTGATTCCTTTTCTCTCATTGTATCTCAACAAACATCTACATTATAGCCTAGAAGACATCGGTTGGATTATGACCGCTTTTGGACTTGGTTCGGCATTAGGTACTTTTGTAGGGGGAAAACTCACCAACCGTTATGGTTATCTCAAAGTTATGGTAAGCAGTCTCGTCATGACAGGTTTTGTGTTTTTTGGAATTCAATTTTTAGAAAACTATTGGTATTTGATGGGTGGTATCTTTCTACTCACTTTTGTAGCCGACACCTATAGACCTGCCATTTGGGTGGCTATGGATGCTTATAGTGATGAAAGTAATAAAACCCGTTCGGTTACCTTGATTCGCTTGGCAATCAACTTGGGATTTGCTGTTGGACCGGCAGTAGGTGGATTGATTATTGCTGTTTTGAGTTATAATTATCTGTTTTGGATTGACGGCAGCACCAGTATTATAGCCGGATTTCTATTGTGGAAACTCATTGTACAGAAAAAATCTAAATCCAAAGCTGTTGAAGAGTCTACAGAACCCATAGCCAATCAATCTCCTTATACAGATGTGCCTTATCTTTTGTTTTTTGCCTCCATTACATTGATGGGTACGGCATTTATGCAATTTAACTCCACCATGCCCATTTACTTCAGTAAAGAAGTTCAGATGAGTGAGCAGCAAATCGGATTGTTGTTGGCACTCAATGGGTTTATGATTTTTTTACTGGAAATGCCCCTTGTACATCATCTGGAAAAATTGAAAAAGCATCCGTTGCAAATTACCCTTTACGGAAGTGTTCTGTTTGTTTTGACCTTTTTAGTGTTGAATATTGCGCCCATTATGCTCATACCTGTTATTTCGATGGTTTTGCTTACTTTGGGTGAAATGATCAGCTTTCCTTATTCCAATTCTTTTGCGATGACGCGATCCAACAGGGGTAAAAAAGGAGATTATATGGCGCTTTATACATTGACCTTTTCATTGGGTAGTTTGATAGGTCCCAATTTGGGCATGCATTTATCACAATCATATGGATTCCAAGTCACGTGGTATGTCATGGCAGGAATCATGAGTATTTCCATTGGGTTGATGTATGGGTTGTGGGTCATGATTCGTAGAGACAGGTCGTGACCTGTCCATTGAATATGAGGACAAATTGCAATCTGTTCGTGCGGGAGTTTGATTATTTCAAATATTCAATCTATACAATATTATACCATATAAATTATCTTTCGAAAAAAAGGTCCATTTCCTACATATTTCGCCTATACTGTCCTCCTACTTCAAATAATGCTTGGGTGATTTGACCGATGGTACATACTTTGGCTGCTTCTATCAATTGTCCAAAAATATTCTCATTGATAAGGGCTTTTTGTCTTATCAAATGTAATTGCGTTTGAGCTTCTGCTTGAAACATTTTATGCATATTTTCTACAATGGCAATTTGGTATTGCTTTTCTTCCTCGGTAGCTCGGATGACTTCGCGTGGTAAAACCGTGGGTGAACCTTTACTACTCAAAAACGTGTTGACTCCAATGATAGGGAATTCGCCTGTGTGTTTTAAGGTTTCGTAATACAAACTCTCCTCTTGTATTTTACTGCGTTGGTACATGGTTTCCATAGCGCCCAATACACCACCGCGTTCTGTAATGCGATCAAATTCGGCATAGACCGCTTCTTCTACTAGGTCGGTGAGTTCCTCAATGATAAAAGAACCTTGTATAGGATTTTCGTTTTTGGACAAACCCAATTCTTTGTTGATGATCAACTGAATCGCCATGGCTCGACGTACACTTTCTTCGGTAGGTGTGGTGATGGCTTCGTCGTAGGCATTGGTGTGCAAAGAATTACAATTGTCATAGATGGCGTACAATGCTTGCAAAGTGGTGCGAATGTCATTGAAGTCTATTTCTTGTGCGTGCAGAGACCTTCCTGAGGTTTGAATGTGGTATTTCAACATTTGAGAACGCTCATTGGCATGGTATTTATCTCTCAGAGCTTTGGCCCATATTTTACGTGCCACTCGCCCAATAACCGCATACTCCGGATCGATACCATTGGAGAAGAAAAAGGACAAATTGGGAGCAAAATCGTTGATGTTCATTCCTCTAGACAAGTAGTACTCAACATAGGTAAAACCATTGGCCAAGGTAAAAGCCAATTGGCTGATGGGATTGGCTCCAGCTTCGGCAATGTGATATCCAGAGATGGATACGGAATAGAAGTTTCTAATTTTGTTTTCGATGAAATATTCCTGAACATCACCCATCAATCTCAAGGCAAATTCGGTTGAAAAAATACAGGTGTTTTGAGCCTGATCTTCTTTTAAAATATCCGATTGAATGGTGCCGCGTACCTGGGTCAACGCCTCGGTTTTGATTTTTTGATACACCTCTTGAGGCAATACTTGGTCACCGGTGACGCCTAGTAAAAACAAACCTAAACCGTTGTTGCCTTCGGGTAAATCTCCTTGATAGGCAGGTCGAGAAATACCTTTTTGAAGGTAGAGGTTCTTGATTTTGGATTCAATTTCCTTTTCCAAGCTGTGTGCATGTATGTATTTTTCACATTCTTGGTCGATTACGGCATTCATAAAATAACCCAACATCATGGGTGCCGGACCATTGATGGTCATGGAAACCGATGTTTTGGGATTGGTCAAATCAAAACCCGAATAGAGTTTTTTAGCATCGTCCAGGCAACAAATGGACACGCCCGAATTGCCTATCTTACCATAAATATCAGGACGTTTATCAGGGTCATTGCCATATAATGTGACACTATCAAAAGCTGTGGAAAGTCTTTTGGCGGGCATTCCCAAACTGACGTAATGAAAACGGCGGTTGGTTCTTTCGGGGCCACCTTCACCGGCAAACATACGGGTAGGATCTTCTTCGGTGCGTTTTAAAGGATATATACCTGCTGTAAAAGGAAATGAGCCGGGTACGTTTTCCTGAAGCATCCAGAAGAGCAAATCACCCCAAGCGCTGTATTTGGGTAAAGCAATTTTGGGAATAGCTGTGTGCGATAAGGATTCTGTATAATTGGGAATTTCGATGATTTTATCTCTTACCTTAAACTGATAAATGGGATCTTTATAGGATTGCTTTTGCGCTTCCCATTGGACGATTTTTTCCCAATTTTTGGTATGTAAATCGGGTTTCATTGCGTTGAATTTTTGCAGTAAGATTTTGATTAATTCAGCATCGGATGGATGGGTTTGAGAGAGAATTTGGGTTTCATTTAGTCCGTTTTCCAACAACAAATGTGGTTGTTTTTGACCCGTAAGTGCGATGATGGTTTGATATATTCCAAATAGATTTTGAGCTGCATTTTTTTGTTGTAAACTCACTTCGTCGTAATGTCTGTTGTTTTCTACTATTTCAGAGAGATAGCGTACTCTTTTGGGTGGAATGACAAAGTTTTTGTCGGTGAATATATGTCCGTGATCGATTTTGGATTGAAAATCGGTGCCTAATTTGGTATTGAAAATATGCAATAAAGCTTTATACAATTCATTGGTGCCATGGTCATTGAATTGAGATGCCATGGTTCCATATACTGGCATGGTATTGAAATCACGATCAAATAATTTATGATTGCGTTGGTATTGCTTTTTCACATCGCGTAAAGCGTCTTCTGCGCCTCGTTTGTCAAATTTGTTGATGGCGATGAGATCGGCAAAATCCAACATGTCGATTTTTTCCAATTGGGTTGGTGCCCCAAATTCGGGTGTCATGACATAAAGTGCTACATCTGAATGATCTAAAATTTCAGTATCGGATTGACCGATGCCGGAAGTTTCCAAAATAATCAAGTCGTATCGAGCTGCTTTGAGGATTTGCAAGGCATCACTAACGTGTTTAGATAAAGCCAAATTGCTTTGGCGTGTGGCCAAACTACGCATATACACCTTGGGATGGTTGATGGCGTTCATACGAATTCGGTCACCGAGCAATGCACCACCTGTTTTACGTTTGGAAGGATCTACTGAGATGATGGCTAAATTTTTATCAGGAAAATCGGTCAAAAATCTACGCACCAATTCATCTACTAGAGAAGATTTGCCTGCGCCACCGGTTCCGGTAATTCCCAACACAAAAACTTGATTGGTTTCCAATAAGGGAGAAGTAAAAACTTGGTGAAAGGTTTCGGTATTGTTTTCTGCCAAAGTGATTAGTCGGGCGATGGTATTAACATCTTTCTTTTGAAGCAGTGAAGTCAAATCTTTAGCATTGGAAAAAGTAGGAGTAAGTATATCCGATCTTTGCACCATATCGTTGATCATGCCTTGCAAACCCATTTCGCGACCGTCGTCGGGAGAATAAATGCGGGTAATGCCGTAGTCCATCAATTCCTTGATTTCCTCGGGGAGAATGACACCGCCACCACCTCCGAAAATTTGGATGTGTCCAGCACCTTTTTCCTTCAATAAATCGTGCATATATTTGAAATATTCCACATGTCCACCTTGGTAGGAAGTCATGGCTATGGCTTGCGCATCCTCTTGAATAGCAGTTTGTACCACTTCATCCACACTGCGGTCGTGTCCTAGATGAATCACTTCAACGCCAGTGGCCTGAATGATGCGACGCATGATATTGATGGCAGCATCGTGACCGTCGAACAGCGAAGCAGCAGTAACAATTCGGATTTTATTTTGGGGAAGGTAGGTTGGTATTTCGTTCATGTTGATGTAATGAGATTAAATACTTTAAGAGTATCGTTTAGGGCATGTTAGAAAACAAAAATACGTTTTTTATTGAGATTAAAACGAACAAAACCCCCAAAGGTTTTAACACGCTTTGGGGGTTTTGGTAAGCTATAATATTAAATGCTATTTATAAAGTAATCGGAACTCCGTAATATATTTCTAGGAATTTGGATTTGAATAAGAAATTGTATTTGGCTCTGATAAATGAAGATTGCGCTTGAACCAATTGATTTCTCACTTGTTCGAAATCGTAAGAAGTCAGGATTCCCAAATTGTAACGTTCTTGAGCAGTTCTAAAAGCTTCTTCTTGAGCTTCAACCGATTTTTTGGCAGCATCAAAAGTTTTGAGTGACGTTTTAGCATCAATATAGGCCCGCTCTACTTCGGCTTGCAAATTTACTTTTTTGGTTTCCAATGAATTTTCTAAAATCAGTTTTTGAACTTGCGCTCTTTGTGTATTGAGTTTGGTGTTGAATTTATCAAAAATAGGGATGCTAGCTGAAACACCCAATGAATGGCCGCGATTATCACCCAATTGCTTGAAATAACCCGATTGAGATGCTAAATCTGCAATGTTTAGATAATTTGTACCAAAACTATATGATGCAGTAACTGTAGGTAAATAACCTGCTTTAGCATTGGCAATTTCCAAATCTGAATTCTCCACTTGTTTGTTAGCTGAAATAATTTCGGGTCTCCATTCTAAAGCTTTATTGTAAATCATTTCACTGTTACTGTATTTCAATTTAGCTTCATCAACGGTGATAGGCATATCGGCAATGTCAAATCCGGCAAAAGGGACTTGAAGTAACTGACTCAATTCTAATAATGCTAATTCCAAGTTGTTTTGAGCTGTCACTAAACTTTCTTCATTGGCTGCCAAAGTCGCTTGAACTTGAAACAAATCGTTTTGCGCTTTTACACCTGCTTTTACTAATTCATCCATGCGTGCTAAAAGTTTTTGACCTACACCCAATTGATCTTGTGCAATGATGACGCCTTCTCTATTGAAAAGCACATTCATATAGGCACTTACTACTTGTACGGCTAAATCACTTTTCAATTCTTCCACTGCCAATTCGCTTATTTCTACGTCTTTTTGAGCTAAAGTGACCGCATTTTTAGTACGATTTCCATTGTAAAGGGTTGCATTTGTATAAATACCCATGCTATTACTAAACGAACTATTTTTTTCAGGTGCTCCAAATGCATAATCAGCCCCAAAAGAACCTGATACGCCTGGTAAAAAACTGCTTTTGGCTCTATCAACTTCTACTTCTTGCAATTGAGTAGACAACTCGTTTTGTTTGACACTCAAATTATTTTGAACTGCATGTTCAACACATTCTTGCAAAGTCCATTTTTTGGGAGTTTGTTGGGCAATAGCAACTGTCATTCCTAAAAACAAAAAAGCCAGTCGAAATATGGTTTTCATAAGGTAAAGTTTTTCAAATTATACGAGAAATAGGACGTTGAAACGAAAGGAATGTTACAAAAATATTCAAATTCAAAAAAAGGAAAGAAAAAATATGTAAAAATAATTGACAATTTATATAAAAGTATTAAATTTGCCGACCGTTCCAGTAATGAAATATAGGAACGATAATGCATGCGAAAGTAGCTCAGGGGTAGAGCATCACCTTGCCAAGGTGAGGGTCGCGGGTTCGAATCCCGTTTTTCGCTCAAGTCTAAAAAAGCATCCTTCAATACCAAAGCGAGTAAAAACGCTCAACCTGAAGTTGTTTTTTCACCTCACAATGCTCGAGTGGTGGAATGGTAGACACGAAGGACTTAAAATCCTTTGGGCAGTAATGCCTGTGCGGGTTCAAGTCCCGCCTCGAGTACATCAAACCCTATTAATCTGTTGATTGATAGGGTTTTTTGTTGTTGTGCTATAAAGGAATCTTCAATACAACTGCATCGTTAATGACAAAGGATTTTGGCATCATAAAGTTTTTCCTTGGTTCAATCTTAAAAGCGGGATTTTCTAAAAGATCAAATGTGATGTCATACAAATCTAAATCTGTTTTTTGACCTTTGGGAACAACTAATTGAAGGTGCATTTGATCAACTCCATCTGCCAGATAATAGGAACAAATCTTTTTGTTTTGACTTGAAAGATGGTGCATTTTATCAGAATCTATTATAGGTTTATCATATTCAGCACCATTTACTCTCATTTCATAAAAAGAAATGCTATCTTTTGCATGGACAAGAAACAAGTTGGATTTACGGGTGCTCAGAATCGTATAATCAATTACTGTTTTGTTGGAATAAGTAGAATCATTGATGGTTTTAAAAATTACTGGTTTGGATATATTTCTTATATCTGTTGATGTGTATTGGTAAATACGTGTATTATATTTACTGCTAAAAGGTAAAGTCAAATCACCCTTGATGGGTTGTGTTGCTAGAAACTGTTTGGTAAAATCATCTGTATTAAAATCATATGTTGCCCAATAGGCTTTTCCTCGTGCTACATCCTGATAATAAATTATACTATTTGGTTTGCGTTGTTCTGTTGTAAAACTTCCTCTAAAAAATGCTGAACCAAACATTAAAACAGAAATAACTAAAAACATTCTAATCATGGGTTTATGATTTATATAAAAATCAAATGTACTGATAAGTGTCGTCATGAGTAAAACACTCAAAACGGTACTTATTACCAACATTTTTAAGCCTAGTCCTACAGGGAACATGGCAATCTGAGGGGCAAAAATCATCAAACCGGGTATGGCAATGAAAGTAAAAATTAAAAGTGATTTATCACTGATTTTTGGAGACAGAATTAAAATGGCGTAGGCTATTAGCATACCCATAGTTGGAATGATAAAAAAACCTGCTCCTTTGAGTTTCAGGGCGATAAAGACATTGATAACCAACCACAATAAAATGGGTGCAAACAGTAAATTGGGTAACGTTCGCTTATCGAAAAAAGGTTTATAAATCATCCAAAACACCGCAATACTCAAAGAGATAAATCCCATGATAAACCATTTTCCATTATAGGTAAAACCGTGTAATATCTCTTTGAATTCGGGTGTAATTAATAAGATTAGTTTCCAACCAAACCATCCCAAAATAAAAGATGCCAACAATGAACTCAGCAGCGGAATAAAACCTCTTAAACTTTCCTTAAAAGTCACTCTATTTCTTCTGATTCCAATTAGAAAAAAGGAGAAAAACAGAAAACAGGCTACCACAACAAGAGGTAACACCCATGCAAAAGGGTAAGATATATTTCCTAAATATGGAAAATTAAAAAAGACCAAATCCTGTTTGCTGTTGAGTTGGCTCAAATCAACATCAGCAAAATAATTTAGCAGTGTGGATGTATAAGCGCCTTGATGCATCAAAGTATTGCGATCCAATCGATCGTAACTGTCTTGTTCGGAATGATAATCAAAATGATCGTCAATAAAGGCAAAGTTAAATCCATCAATATGGGCATTTTCTCTAAAAATAGTTAAGTCTGTATCATTTGGTAACATCTTGTAAATACTATACATCAAAGAGTTGCCTACTGAATGTGAAAGTTTTGCTTTATTATAACTTTGAATGAGTTTCGCATTACCCGAATTGGTTTCCAATAACATATAACTAGGGCCGCCGCTACCTCTGGCTTCCAAATTGAGCACCAATCCTACCTCTTTAGCCCAAGGATGGTGTTGAACAAATGCTTTAGCTCCCAATAATCCTATTTCCTCAGCATCTGAAAATACAATTATGATATTATTTTTAGGCTTTTTTCCAGATGCTAAAAAAGCTCGGACACTTTCTAAAATGGAAACAACACCACTACCGGCATCACTTGCCCCTGGGGATTTAGAATGTGGTGCTGAATCGTAATGCGTTAAAAGTAATAGCGCTTTTCCTTCTGGTTGGCTACCTTCAATTCGGGTTAACACATTGAATACTTTACAGGCTCCATTCCATTTGGGATTAATAGCTTCTTGCTCTTGAATTTCAACTTTCAAACCCATTTTACGAAGTTCATCGATAAGATAATTCCGCACTTTGGTGTGTTCTAAAGTCCCAACATAATGTGGCTTTTGGGAAATTTCCTTCAAATGCACTAAAGCACGATCGGTTGAAAACACTTCTGGTGAAGCATTAATATCCGTGTGATAATGGGGTAATTGTCTATCGAAAGCCAGATAAATAGCGCCAACAATCAAGGCAAATGAGAGAAGTGGAAAATAAACTCTTTTAAACATGAGAAGTTTAGTTTAGGATAATAATAGGTGTATTCCCAATATTGTGAAGATTGGTAATTCTTTGTGAATATAATTATTTTAGGTATGTTTAAAATAATTTAATCAATATTCTTTCTGATTAATAAATAATAATCATTTTCTAATTCCAAATAACCTTGGTCATACACATAATAATAGATACTACCTGTTTTTGTGGTATAGGTTGAGGTGAAGAAATGGAAATCGAAGTTCTTATCAAATAATTTAAGTCGCGTTACTTTCGTTTTACCTGTTAAATTGAGTTCTGTGAGAATTTTGTAGTTTTTTTTCAATCGATTATTGGTGTTGCGAATCAAGTTTTTACTTTCAACACCAACTTTATTATTGTGTACATTTCTACAATGATCACTGCAAAACTTCTTATCACTTCGCCCATAAAAGGGTTCACCACATTCCAAACATTTTCTTTGTGCCATAACTTTAAACAAATTTTATTATTGAAAATAGAATTATAAAGTATTAACTATAAGCAAAGTTAATAAACTTTTATTAGCAATCACAAAACACCCGAATGGTATAAAAAGAAAAACGTTCCGATTAAAAATCAGAACGCCTTCTTATTTACCCCCTTAGGATAAGCTAGCACTTACCCTTCTTCATAGACTATGCAAATATAATTAAAAAAATAGTTTTACTACAATTACACTTCAGTTTTTTAATTGAATTTTACATATAATAAATGTATTATAAAATCAATAAAACCATAACTGACTGTTTTTTCGTTTGTTAAATGTTTATTAGATTAATTATTAAAAAGTAAGCGTAGAAAATATTCTACAATATAACATTAGGATATGGGTTTAATATCCAAGAAAAGTTCATTTAACTGTGAGGTATCAATAGCAGAAGGCGCATCAATCATCACATCTCTTCCTGAATTATTTTTAGGAAATGCGATAAAATCACGGATGGTTTCTTGTCCTCCTAATATAGCTACCAATCTATCCAATCCGAAAGCTAATCCTCCGTGTGGAGGTGCACCAAATTGGAATGCATTCATTAAAAAACCAAATTGATTTTGGGCTTCTTCTTTGGTAAACCCTAATAAATCAAACATCTGAGATTGGGTTTCTTTATCGTGAATACGAATAGAACCACCACCTATTTCATTACCATTCAACACCATATCATAAGCATTAGCTCTTACTTTTCCGGGATCTGTACTCAATAAATGCAAATCTTCAGGTTTGGGTGAAGTGAAAGGATGATGCATAGCATGGTATCTCCCCGATTCTTCATCCCATTCCAATAATGGAAAATCAACTACCCATAAAGGTGCAAATTCATTCGGCTTTCTCAAGCCAAGTGAAGTTGCCATATGCATGCGTAAAATACTCAATTGAGTACGGGTTTTTGCTTCATTTCCAGCCAATATTAGAAATAAATCTCCTTTTTCGGCGCCCAATTTTTCTGCCCATAATTTTAATTGATCTTCAGTAAAAAACTTATCTACAGATGATTTTAGGGTTCCATCCATATTGTATCTCACATAAATCAACCCTGAAGCTCCTACTTGCGGACGTTTTACAAATTCGGTCAGTTCATCTATTTGTTTACGAGTATATTCACTACAACCAGGTGCAGCGATTCCCACTACCAATTCGGCATTATCAAAAACACTGAATCCTTTATTTTGAGTGAGGTCAGTCAGTTCACCAAACTTCATCCCAAATCGAATGTCGGGTTTGTCGTTTCCATAAGTTTTCATGGCTTCTTCATAGGTCATTCTTGGAAATTGAGCTACCTCGACACCTTTGATTTCTTTCAATAAATGTCGGGTTAAACCTTCAAAAGTATTCAGGATATCTTCTTGCCTTACAAAGGCCATTTCACAATCTATCTGCGTAAATTCGGGTTGACGGTCGGCTCGTAAATCTTCATCTCGGAAACATTTTACAATTTGATAATACTTATCCATACCGGCTACCATAAGCAATTGCTTGAAAGTTTGAGGTGATTGTGGTAAAGCATAAAATTGTCCGGGATTCATACGAGAAGGCACGACGAAATCGCGTGCTCCTTCGGGTGTTGATTTTATCAAATAAGGTGTTTCAACATCTATAAATCCATGTTCTGATAAGTATTTTCGAACTTCCAAGGATACTTTATGTCTGAAAATCAGGTTTTCTCTAACCGGATTTCTACGAATATCGAGATAACGGTATTGCATGCGTAATTCATCACCACCATCGGTTTCATCTTCAATAGTAAAAGGTGGTGTTAAAGCTGCATTGAGAATTTTAAGTTCTGTGACCAGTATTTCAATGTCTCCGGTAGGAATATTTTTATTTTTGGCTTCTCTTTCAATGACAGTGCCGGTGATTTGAACGACAAATTCACGGCCCAATTGACGTGCTTTTTCCATCAATTCTTTGCTGCTGCGATTTTCGTCAAGCAACAATTGGGTAATTCCATATCTGTCTCGAACATCAATCCACATCATAAATCCTTTATCCCTAACTTTTTGTACCCATCCTGAAAGAGTAACTGTTTGATTGACATGTGTTAATCTCAATTCACCATTGGTGTGCGTTCTGTACATTTTAAATAATTTTATAAGTTGCAAACTTAAGACAATTTTAGTTTTGTAGCAATTTTTATAGTTAGCAGAATAAAGCTGTCTTTATATTTAATTTCAAAGATTCATTTAAGGTGTTAAAATGTAAATATGAAAGTAGCTAGGCTAGGTCTTAATAATTTTTGGAATTTGGGTTTTTTCTGTGTCCTTTTTGGCTTCAATTACTGATTTGATATCTTCATTGGGAACTGTTACCGATAAAACATAATGCTTGATTTTCCATCCATTTTCAGTGAGAACCAATACACCGCTTCCTCGACTTAATCCCATCCAGGTATCCAAAACCTCATCAAACCAAGCCATTTTACCCGATGCATCAAAATATATATTTCTTTGCAAGGTTTTGAAATCCCAAGTTTGCTTTTTATCAAAATAAGGCTTGCTAAATGCCATAAATTGTTGCTTGTTCCATACTTCTAAAGCATCTGTTCCTACAAAAACAGCGTCATCTGTCATCTTTTCAAAATAAGCATCATATTTAAAATTAGCTACATCTTGATGCCATGTGTCTAGTAAATTGTTTACGCTTTGTTTATCCGTTTGTAGTACTTTAACAGGAGTTACACAACTCATTGTTAAAGAAATTAATAGAAAAAAATACATATTGTTTTTTAAACCCATTATAATAGAATTACTTTAAGCTACTTTAAACTTTAAAAAATAAAAAAAAACTTGGTAAAGGTTATATAAAGAAATTCCAAACCATTCCAAATCTAATGGTAAAATCTCTATAAGGCTGAGTTGGTGTTACTAAATATTTACCAGGGTCCCAAAGTGAATTTAGATTTTCTAACTTGAAAAATAATCTAGCTCTTTGGACTCTGGCATTGGCAAAAAATTCCAACAATGGATAATTTCCTATTTGGGTTTGATTTTGAAGGACAAACTCATTTATTAAAGGATTAAACTCGTCGGCATAATACTCAGTAAAATACTTCAGCGTAATTCCAGTTTGTAAATACAATGGTTTACGCTTGAAAACATCGCTACTGAAATACAAGGTGTGTTCCGTTACAAATTCAGGAACGTGAAACACATCGTCTCCTTGTGTCACTTTTTGATACATTGCAGTATTATCCAAAGCCCATTTTCTCCATTTCAATTCCTTGTGTGCTTTTACTTTGAGATAGGTTAAAATATTACCGTATTGTTGAGGATAAGAACTTTCATCAAAATAAGTATAAAAATCTTTTTGAATGAGGTTTACTTCAGCATCAAGTAATTTGTCAGAAATTAATTCAAACCCAAGAAATCGAGTGTGTTCATTTTCCAATTGTGGAGCCCAGTTGTAATTCACGTATGCGCTTTGATAGAGTTGAGACGTGAAATTGGGCGCCTGAGATTTAATTAAGAGTGTAGCTTTCAAAGTAAATAAACTATCTTTACTAAAAATAGCGGTGCTTTTAAGGTAATGTCCTTTTAAATCACCTTCCAATACCTGACCAGCCTCCGATTGCAAACTAAAAGTCTTAAAACTAGCATCCCAACGAGTATGAAATGTAATGTTATGTCCATTGAGTCTTGCGGGAATAGTCTGATTATCTAAAAAAAGAACAGAATTATACCCATAATCAAACGTAGAATATTGGGCTTTAGCCCTTAATTTTCCCAACACCCAAGGTGTTTTCAATTCCACAAAAGCACCATGATCAGTTCTAAAAAAGGCTGTGCTGTCTGATACAGCCGTTTGATAGGATGTGCCAAATAAGGCATTGGCTCTACCTTGTGAAAAGGTGTAAAACTCTCTTTTATGAACGAACTCTTGTCCTATTTGTAAATATGATTCTTGTTTTTGAACGGAATCTTTCGGGTGATACCACAAATTATAGCCGTGTTCTAGATAATAGCGTCGGGTTTTAAGTCTGCTTTCAGCATCAATAAATTGCGTTTCCAATCTTTCTCTATCTTGAAACTCCTCATCATCAATCGCATAATACGCTAGTGACTCAATTGTCAAACCACCATTCTCTTGATTCAATAAATTTTGACCGGCATAATGTGTCCTCATCACATACCGATTTGATTTCCCTGTATAAGATGCCGTCAATCTAAAATTTTGGTGACTTGATAAAGCGTTCCGATAATTACCTAAAGACCTTAAACCTTTGTAAGCAACAGATATATTGAGTTGTGGATTTACATTGGCTGTTAGAAGAGAATTCAAAACGTGACCTTGTTGAATCGCTGTGTGGAAAAACAACTCGGTTGTAGGAGTTGGAACTCGATAATAGTCTATATCTTCTGTTTTAAAAAAATTGAATTGTTTGGCTTTAACTCCGATTTCAGGAAAAATATCTGAAGAAGAAAAGTCATATGCCAAACGATTAAAGGTTTGTCCGACATTATGTAAAGGTAATAATTCAAAGTTGTTTTTACGAATGTAGTTGTATACTCTTTCCTTTTGTATGGAAAGGGTTGTGTCTACAATTGTAGTATCCTTTAAGAATGAAATAATTCTATAATCGGTATAATGGGTTTTTCCATCCAATTCAATAGTAACTTCATCCATTGTTCCATTATTTATGGAATCATTCAACATTCTTCCGCTCGTCAAAGCATCGGTTCTTACAGCCTTTTCGCCTAATTTGACCTGAGCCAAAACCGGAAAACTCAACATTAACAGAAATAATAAGATACTGTAATTACGCATAAGAAATTAATGAAAAATGGTTTAAACCCATATTAATAATCCGCAAAAGTAAACAGATTAAGTATGAAAACAGAATTTAAAGATTTGAAATTGACTAAATTTAACTTAAAATTGCTTTATATTTCAGTAATTTGTCATTTGACTCACTAAAACATGTTGCAACTACAATTAAATACAGGTTTATTGGAAGCTGGCACTGATGAAGCCGGTAGAGGTTGTTTGGCCGGACCAGTTGTAGCAGCTGCTGTAATTTTACCTTCCAACTTTTCCAATACACTTTTAACCGATTCAAAACAACTTTCAGAAAAACATCGCAATGAGTTGAGAATCATCATAGAAAAAGAGGCTATTGCTTATGCAGTTTCATTCGTATATCAAGGCGAAATAGATCGCATCAACATCCTGAGAGCTTCGATTACAGCCATGCACAGAGCTTTAGGATTGTTAAAGGTCATGCCCGAATTTATAGTCGTAGATGGCAATAAGTTTGTCCCTTATCAAAATATTCCCCATCAAACTGTGGTTAAAGGTGATGGAAAATATCTCAACATTGCTGCAGCATCGGTTTTAGCAAAGACCTATCGTGATGCGTATATGTTGGACATTCACAATCAATTTCCTCAATACAATTGGCAACAAAACAAGGGTTATCCTACCAGTGAACACAGAAGAGCTATTCATTTAAATGGGGCTTGCGAACATCATCGTCATACCTTCAAACTCTTGCCAGAACAACTCAAATTAGACCTATAAAAAAACCCCGAAAAAATATTTCGGGGTTTTCAATACGGTGTGAAATTTATTTTTAAAACAAATCCTTAATCAGTTTATAAACGTCATTTCCATTGGCGTACAATATTAAGGTCATCAAAATAGCAAAACCTACTATCTGCGCATATTCCAAAAACTTGTCACTTGGTTTCTTTCCGGTAAGCATTTCAAATACTACAAATAGTGCGTGTCCTCCATCCAATGCGGGAATAGGTAATAAATTCATAAAGCCCAACATGATGGATAAAAATGCCGTTATAGCCCAAAAAGCCTGCCAACTCCAAGTAGATGGAAATATTTTCCCTATAGCTATAAAACCACCCAATTCACCAGCTCCTTTTTTGGTAAACAAGTACTTAAATTGACCTAAAAAATCCTTGAATTTATCAATTGCAATTTGGTTTCCCCTAGAGATACTTGCTCCAAAACTATACGCTTTATGTTCTTCAACGACGACACCAATGCTAAAGGCATTAACTCCTAATTGTGGTTTTTTTGCTTTTTTATCGAGTTTTTTAGGTTGAGCATTAATTGCTAAAGTATCTATTCCTCTTAATAAAGTAATGCGGGCTGGAGTAGAATCTATCAATTTTGTAAATTCGTGCCAATAGACAACTTTTTTACCATTAACACTGAGCACTTTGTCTCCTACTTTAAGACCTGATTTTAATGCTGGTGAATTCGGTATAATGGTATCAATAACGGCATAATCTCTTATTTCAAATGGATACATAACCCCATTTTTCCACATAATTTTTCCGATGTCTTCAGGTAATTGTACCGTTTCAATTTTCCCGTCTTCGTGCTTTACTGTAATGCTATTTACTGTCCGTAAAAATAAAGATTTATTGATATCCAACACGTTGAATGGTTCAACTCCGTTGACTTTTAATATTTTGTCGCCATCTTTAAAGCCATATTCTTTAAATGTATCTGAAACAGAAAAGCCCATACTTACTCCTTCAGGTTTTACATATTTTTCACCCCAGACGTATACTATCATGATGTAAATCAAAATTCCTAAGATAAAATTGACTGTAACACCACCCAACATGATTATCAAGCGTTGCCAAGCCGGTTTTGATCTAAACTCATAGGGTTGAGGCTCTTGTTTCATTTGCTCCTTATCCATACTTTCATCGATCATTCCCGAAATCTTGACATATCCACCTAAAGGTAGCCATCCTATTCCATATTCAGTATCTCCTTTTTTGAAAGAAAAAAGTTTTTTACCCCAAGCATCAAAAAACAAATAAAATTTTTCAACTCTTGTTTTAAAAATTCGGGCTGCTATATAATGTCCCATTTCATGCAATACTATTAAAAGAGATAAGCTTAGAAGAAATTGGGCAACTTTGATTAATATTTCCATTTTTTATAAGGTATAATAATGACAGTTTTGACTGAACATTGAAGATGTCGTACTAATTTATTTTAATTAAAGAGCGCAAACCTAAGGAAATTCGAGCGAACTCACAACTAACTTGATTTTACTTTAACATTCTCTTATAATTACTCTTTCAGAATGGTTTTATATAATATTCCTTTCTCAGTTTTTACTTGGAGCATAAAAGTTCCAGTGGGAAATGAACTCATTTCAATGAATAGATTTTGAGCATTTTGATGCAATAACAATTGTCCATTGGAATTAAAAAGTGAAATTTCTTTCAATTCGATTCCATTCGCGGTTTGGATCTGAATGAAACCGGATGTGGGGTTTGGAAACACAACCAAATCATTGTCTTCTTCATCCAATACATCTAAAACAACGGTATTATTTTTGGATATTAATTCTAAATCAGGGTCTATTTCAATTTGTGAAATGGTAAAACTCACGGGTTGTGTAAACAATTGTCCGTTTGAAGTATGTTCAAGTCGTA
This sequence comes from Flavobacteriia bacterium, assembly GCA_011391075.1. Taxonomy (GTDB): domain Bacteria; phylum Bacteroidota; class Bacteroidia; order Flavobacteriales; family Flavobacteriaceae. The sequence goes on from JAABRF010000006.1 coordinate 34,365, forward strand.
ACCACTGAATTTCTCCACCTGTACCGGTAATTTTAATAGGTAAAGGCATTTCATAAAATGACACCGATGGATTTGATTGTGTTTGATTAACAACAATAAATACTTGTCCTGCAGATTGACTCCATTGCAATTGATAACTAGGATAGCCTTGTCCCATAAACCAATCGGCAAAAAATTCATCCAAGTCCATACCACTTTGGGCTTCAAAATGGTTTTGAAGATCAATTGTTCTAGCGTAACCATAAGCTAAATTTGGATCCGATAAATAATTTTTTATAGATTGGAAAAATTGTGTATTTCCTAGTTTATATCGCAACATATTCAACACCATTGAACCTTTATTATAACTCAACCTTCCATCAAAAATACGGTTCACACTTGTTGTATCGGTACAAAAAACCGATCCACCTGTTGATCCAGTAATATTTGAAATCTTACCACTTCGCCAGCTTTTAAAAGCATTACTTCCATCCAACGCTTCAATAGTCAAACCTTCACAATAGGTAGCAAATCCTTCATTGAGCCAAATATCTTCCCAAGAACCACAAGTAATTTTATCCCCAAACCATTGGTGTGCTAATTCATGAGCGATTAGAGATCTTCCAAAATTAACCATAAAGCTCATCGTAGTGTGCTCCATGCCGCCGCCCCAAGGAAACTGTGCGTGTCCGTATTTTTCATCAGCATATGGATACACTTCAAATAAATCACCATATAATTCGATTAAATCTGCTGTAATAGGAGTGTTACTTTGGGCTGTTGTTAAACCCTCAGGATAAACGTAATTTAATATTGGAATAGCCTGTGGAGTACCTTCATAAGCCCAATTTGTATAAGCTACATAGTTAGTAATCGAAAAAGCAATCAAATAGGCAGGAATAGGATAGTTATGTCTCCAATGTGTAATTTTATTTGCTCCTGAAATAGTTTCTGAAATTAAAACCCCATTGGATGCTGTTTTGTATTCTGTGGAACCCGAATAATATCGTGGATGTGTAACAATAATATCTACTGAATCAGCTTTGTCATTTAAATCTTGTTTACAAGGCCACCAATACATGGCGCCATAGGGTTCGCTTAAACTCCAAACAATAGGAACTGAATTGTGAGTAGATTGATTGAAATAACCAAATCCACCAGATGCAGGTATTCCGGAGTAAGTAATTGATAAAGAGTCTAATACGCCTATAGACTGAGTTGATGGTAAAGTAATGACCAGTTCGTCATTACTATGGGTAAAACTCAGGTTCGTTGTTCTCTGTCTAACTTGAGATACTGACATATTATCCTTTAAATCGAAAGTTACGGTATTCATCGGTGATTTTGCTTTCCAATAAGTCGTAACGACTCCAGCGATAGAGGTAGTGGTGACATTGGGATTTATGGTCCATTCCAATCTATGGTAAGTGATGTCATAATTGGAGGTATTGGGATTTATAATTAGACTTTGGTTCCAATTGGTCGTTTTGTTAGCCGCACAAATAGGCCCTGCAGAATCAATATCTTGAGCCAAAACCTGTTGAAAAACAAATATTAGAATGAAAACAAAAACTGATTTCATATTCTTAAATTTAAAGTTATAATTATTCAAAAAAAATACTCATATTAACTTCTAATACTACTATTTGGTAAAAAAGAATTAATTTTACCTCGTATTAGAGTTGGTAAATATCGGATAATAATTCTCAAAAGTATTAAAAATGAATAAGTCAGAAAAAAAAACCTCAATTTTTTCATTAATAATTTTACTAATTTTAGCTTTAGCATTAGTTTTCTTTGTCTATAAATTTCTCACGCCTCAAAAAAAATTACCCGTGTACAATCCACAGGATATGAATCCCGACTTGGTCGACAGTACGCTTCAGAATAAAGGTAAAGGACATAAAATTGCTGATTTCAAACTAATCAATCAAAATGGAGAAATAATTACACAAGAAAACTACAAGGGTAAAATCTATGTAGCCGACTTCTTTTTTACCCGTTGTACCACGATTTGCCCGGTCATGACGTCCAACATGAAAGATGTGCAAGATGCTTTCATCGACAATGACAAAGTTCTTTTTTTATCCCACTCTGTAACACCTGAAATGGATAGTGTATCTGTCTTAAGGGCTTATGCAGATGTCAAAGGGGTAATAGATGGTAAATGGAACATAACTACCGGCGATAAAAAACATATTTATGCCTTAGCTCGAAAATCTTATTTTGCCGTTTTGGATGAAGGAGATGGTGGTTTGCAGGATTTTGTTCATACAGAAAATTTCACTTTAATTGACCCAAAAGGACGAATCAGAGGAACGTATGACGGTACTGATAAGGCTGAGATACAAAGATTAATAGCTGACATCAGAATATTACTAAAAGAATAGTTTTTTATTCATCAATTAAATCATTGTAAATAATATCATAAACTTGTTTTTTTAAACTCTCTTTGTGGTCTTTGATATTCATGTCAATAGTGGAAATCGGAGGATGAAACTTAACTCTTAAAACGCCTGGTTTACCACTAAAAAAGGTATAAGAAAACCTCTTTTTACAATCTAAAAAACTAATGGGCACGATGGGAATTTGATGTTCAATAGCCAAGTTGAATGCTCCATTCTTGAATTCGCTCAGTATCACTTCTTCATCCGGAACCAATCCTTCAGGAAAGATACATACACTCAATCCTCTATCTAGTTTTGCTTGCGCCTGATTATAGACTTCTTTCCTGCTAATTGCGCTCGCTCTATCTACCAAAATACTAGTTCTTCTGTAAAAAAACCCAAAAATTGGAATACGAGCCAATTCAACTTTTCCGACAAATACAAAAGGATTATCGGGAATTACGCTCAACATCAACATGATGTCAATCATCGAAGTGTGATTGGCAGAAAACATATAACTATGTCGGGGTTTTAATGAAGTAGCTTGTACTATATTAGATTTAAAACCCATCAAAAAAAGAATTAACCTAGACCAGTAATGCGCTATTTTAAAAAAAACTGGATAGGTTTTAACATTGCTTGTTACGACTAATAAAATAGGTGACAACACTAATGTGATAACAAACATAAGGAGATAAAACCACAATCTCCAAAATAAAAAAAAGATTCCCTTTATAAACTTCATTGAACAAAGATAAAAACATTGAGGTATTTCGGCACATCTCAAACTAAAAAACAATAAAATTACCTTTGGTCAATAGATGCCAAACCAACGGTAATGATATTATAATTATTGGAATGAGGTTTAAATTTTTAGATTTAACATATCTTTGGTTAATCTTAAAAAAACAAATAATTTATTTCAATGATAATTTTATAGCCCAAATTTTATTTTTAAACACAATAAATGCCTTATATTTACATTTATCTTAAATACGAATCAATTATTCGATAATTTTTAAAATTTCATTTGGATAATTTGTATTTTTTTATGTAGGTTTGAAAATTCTTTTTAAAAGTTTCTCAATAATGCGATATTTTTTTCCCTTTTTCTTATTCTTCTTCCAATTGTTGGCAATTGCCCAAACAGACTTTCATGAGTCGCAAAATGACACTATAAATTCAAACACAGAAGTAAATTCAATTGAAAATGAGTTTCTTTTATCAAATGTAAACCCAAATGAAGGTGTTAATTTATTGACCTCTGAAACATCTCAAAATGACCAATCAAAAATAGTTGAAATCCCGGTTTTTAATTTACAGGATGATCCAAAGTTATCCGCTTTAGATGCAAAATGGATGGATTTGGTTCGATTTTATGACCAATTTGACGCCTCAGCTTTGTTTGTTGAAAATTTACCATCCGAACAGATTGTAGTTGAAGAGCTTTCTACTGAATTACTTAAAAAACGTTTAGCTGTCTTAGATGCTAAAACGCCTTTTAACATGGTATACAATCAAGAATTAGAAAATCTTATCAAATCTTACATTAAAAATAGACCCAAAGCCATTTCCAATTTAATGGCTAAATCCAAGTATTATTTTCCTCTTTTTGAAGAAAAACTTGATTTGTACGATGTTCCAATGGAAGTTAAATATTTAGCCATCATTGAATCGGCACTACAGCCCAAAGCTCGTTCAAAAGTTGGAGCCACTGGTCTTTGGCAATTTATGTTAGCAACGGGAAAACAATATGGATTGGATGTCACATCTTATATTGATGAACGTCAAGATCCGATACTATCATCGGAAGCTGCAGCAAAACATTTATCAGATTTGTACGATATTTTTGAAGATTGGGATTTAGCTCTTGCTGCATACAACTCAGGAGCTGGCAACGTAAATAAAGCCATTCGAAGAGCCGGAGGAAAGAAAAATTATTGGAATATTAGACCCTATTTACCACGTGAAACAGCTAATTATGTTCCTATTTTTTACGCTACCATGTATATGTTTGAGTACGGAGAAAGTCATAACATCATTCCAGACAAGAATTTCAAATTACAATATTATGAAGTAGATACCATACAGGTAAAAAGAAACATTACATTTGAACAAATCAAAACGACAACCGGAATTGATATCTCGTTATTGGAATTTTTAAATCCAATTTATAAATTAAATATTATTCCTTATGAAGAGGGTAAAAATTATTACCTTACACTTCCAAAAGAATATGTGGGTTTGTTTGTGCAAAATGAAAATTTGATATATGCATACGTGGATGCCGAAGCTGCAAAAAGAGAAAAACCTGTGGTTGAAAATGTTGTAGTGACAACTTCTAATACAGAAGCCAAATCGATTACTTATCGGGTTAAAAGTGGTGATTACTTGGGTAAAATTGCGGATAAACACAACGTCACTGTGAAAAATATAATGAAGTGGAACCACCTCAAAAGCACTAAAGTTCACGTAGGACAAAAACTAAAAATTTATAAAAAAGGGTCAGAACCTACTACAGAAAAGAGTGCTGTAGTTAATAATACAAAAAGTACAACTGAATCGAGTAGTAAAAAAACAACTATTACATACACGGTTAAGTCTGGTGATAATTTATTGAAAATATCCAAAAAATATACAAATGTAACCGTTGAAGATATTAAAAAATGGAACAATTTAAAAAGTGACAAAATCAATGTAGGAGCCAAATTAAAAATTTATAAAAGCTAGTCTTTAACCATATTTCTCGTTAATACCATTTCAAAAGCAATTTATTTAAAATTGCTTTTTTTATACCAAAAGGTATGATTTTTGATTATAGCACTCCAGTTTCAAATTTTTTAAAATTTCAAAATGATGTATAAAATATTTACCATAATTTTATTTGTTTTTATAATCAATGTTTCTTGTAAAGAAAATTCAAATGAACGATTGCGTGCAAATTCAACCGGACGTTTTAATGAATTGATAGTTGTAATACCACAAAAAGATTGGGATGGAGATGTGGGTATGGCTTTGAAAGAAGTCGTGAGTAAAGAAGTTTTGGGTTTACCTCAACCTGAACCTCAATTTTCAGTCATTCAAATTGAACCAAAAGCCTATGAAGGGTTAATTAAAAGAACTAGAAATATATTGATTATAAAATTGGGTGAAACAAACACCTTTCAAATTGATAAAGACGTAGAATCTTCTCCCCAAATCATCATTACTATAACGGGTACCGACACTAAAAATCTCATCAATTTGATAGAAAAAAATGCAGAAAATTTGATTGATTCCTATAAGAAATCTGACTTAGCAACTTTGAGAAATGACCCTGCACATGCCACAATTAATTATGAAAGAATAAATTTTTTTCAAAAACAAAAAATTCAATTTAACATTCCCGATAATTTTAAATTAGTTGATGATTCTGATCAATTTTTATGGTATCGAAATGAAACATACAACCCAGGAATTGATATTAATGGAAGTATGAATGTTATTGCCTATACGCTGCCTTTGGATTATTCATTTGAAAAAGTCAAAGATAGTATTGCTTCGATTCGTGATAAAGTTGGCAAACAAAATATTCCAGGTCCCCACGACGGGATGTATATGATTACAGAAGCGGCCTATACTCCTCATGTATTTGATTCAAATATAAGTGGGCTTAAAGCTTATAAAACGCTCGGTAAATGGGAAATTAAAGATGCCTTTATGGCTGGTCCTTTTATCAGCTATACCGTTCAAGATCTTCCCAATAAAAGATTGGTTGTAGTAGAAGGATTTGTCTATGCTCCTAGTGTAAACAAACGCGATTATATGTTTGAATTGGAAGCTATTATTGGAACATTAAAAGTTAACCCATAAAACAATAAAAAAGCCCTATCTGTTGGATAGGGCCTTTTTTTCATTTGAATATTATTTGCCAAAAACTTTTTTTAACAAACTCTTCTTTTTCTTAGGTTTTTCAACTTGTTGTTGAGGAAATGCATTGTTGAAATTAGGAACAGCCCTTGATGGAGCTGGCATTTCAGGAGCTGGTTTTGCAATCGGTTGAGGTCTACCAGCCATAAAATCATTGCTTGGGAAAGTATCTTCAAATTCAGGTCTACTCAAACTCAAATCTTCAATAAACTGATTATAGGTCATATTTCTTTCTTCTAAAAACCCGACTAAATAACGTTTGGAAGTTTCTGTATTATGACTTTTTTGTTCAATATTATACAAAATTTTATATAATGCTTCCACTTTGTGAATAGCAAATGAAGGTGCTGCAAAACAATGTCCGTAATGAGCTACCACATCTGTTGTTTCACTTACTTTTGATTCATAATCGGAAATTAACCAAAAAAAACGACCATCTTTTGCCAAAACTTTATTGATAAGGCGTATCGGCTCTAAGTTTTCGAATCTTTCCTTTAATAATTCATAAATTACCTTAGGCATATCTGGATGACGCAACTTATCCATAGATTCACCAATAATTTCAAATTCTTCATAGCCACTCACTTCACTAAAAGAATGATTGATGTACTCAATAACACTATCTTTGTTTATTTTACACATCAAAACTGCAGATGAGCTTACCTTTATCTCTCTGTCAATAGGGGCGGGACTGTAAAAGTTATCCATAATAAAATAGCTTTAAGAGTTAGTAATAAGAGTGTAAAGTTATGAACATTTTATTAACAATCCAAATTTTTTTACAAAATATTAAATTTAATTACTTTTTCGTTGGAAAATTCATCAACTATGTACAAAATATGTTCGCCTTTTTGAGGTAAAATTGCCCATTCATGAATATGGTTGGTAGTGCCTAGATATACTTCATCCAAATACCAATACACTTTTACATTAGGTTGAGCATGTTTTACTTTTAAAATTAAACTATTCTTCTTTTCATTAAAGTCCTTTGGTAAAAATATTTTTTCATTTTCAAATGGCGTTAAAATTTCAATAACATTTCCTGCTGATGAAATACAATCAGCCCTGAAAGGTGGTAAAGGTTTATAAAATGGGTTTTTCAATTGAAAATAAAAGGCTTGTGCAGGTGGTAAAACAAACCAGCTTTTATGAATCATTTGTGTTTCAGACACACAAGATCTGTTGACTTGAAAAGACTCTGATAAATCAAGGTGTACTAGGATGTGATAGGGGCACAAGTCTGTTTTCAATCCAGATCTAGGAATCCACAAACTATCTTGTGTTTCACAAAGTTCTGAAGCTCTATGTCCACTTTTGATACAAATAGGAACTTGTTCCATCTCGTCAAAGGGTTGCGTAAACCATCTTGTGAGAGGTAATAGTTTAAATACATCAAAAAGTAAGGGAGCTGCGGTTTGTAAACCGGTTAATTCGGGTCTACCTTCACCATCGGCATTGCCAACCCATACACCTACAACATAATCGGGAGTTATTCCAATAGCCCAAGCATCCCTAAAACCAAAACTAGTACCAGTCTTCCAAGCTATGGATCGGGAATTTTCATAAAACTCCCAATTTTCATCACCTTCAGGTCTATTGGCTTCCAATAAAGCTTGAAAAGTAGCGTAAATACTTCCTGCATCATAAAAAACATAATCTCTTTTGATTTTGCCAAAATTAGGTTTGTAAAAGTTTGATACTGATAAATCTATCATTTCATGAGTATAATATTTGCCTTGCGTTTCATCATAATGATTTACAGTTGAAGCCATAGCTGTATAGGCTTTACATAAATCCCAAAGATTACTCTCGGCACCACCTAAAATTAAAGATAAACCATAGTGATCACTTCCCTTATTAACATTTGAAAGTTGAAGGTTTTGTAAATCATTATAGAACCGATCCAAACCGTAATCTTGTAACATTCTTACGGCAGGAATATTCAAGGACTTTGCGAGTGCTTTACTTGCCGGAACTGCTCCTGAATACTGCAAGCTAAAGTTTTCAGGTCTATAACCGGCAATATGTGTTGGAATATCAACTAATAAAGTATTGGGTAAGATCTCACCGGCATTCAACATTGATGTAAAGAGAAAGGGTTTTAGAATACTTCCTGTGCTACGAGGTTTATCAATAATATCCACATCTTTTTGGTGGGTTTTATCAGTTGGAGCATTACCCACATATGCTAAAACTTTACGTGAACGTACATCTACAACCATTACCGCTGCATTGTATACGTGATTTTGCTTTAAATTTTGGTAATGTTGATTTACCAAAGAATTAACGTGATTTTGTAAATCCCATTTGATAGATGTATGAAACCTTTCTCCATTGTGAGACTTTATTAATTTGGAAAGTAAATGTGGCGCTACTTGTGGTAATGGATAGGTTTCATCAGGTAATGGTTCTTGTATGGAAAGTAAATAAGTTGTTTCGTCAATTATTTTCTTATTCTTTAGTTTTAGTAGTAAAGCATTTCTTTTAGATTGTAATTTTCCTCTGTTTTTATTGACGTGTATCAATCCAGGTGCATTGGGTAAAACGGCTAAAGTCGCACTTTCAGCCCATGATAAATCCTCGGCTTTTTGCCCAAAAAAACGCCAGGCCGCTGCGTCTATTCCAACAGTATTGCCACCAAAAGGTGCATGTGATGCATACAAAGCCAGAATTTTCTCTTTCGAATGACGAAATTCCAAACGTGTAGCTAAAACCAACTCGATTAATTTTTCGGTGTAATTCCGAGACTTGTTTTTTCTATGCAATCGAATGACTTGTTGGGTAATGGTACTTCCACCTCTTACAATTCTGCCTGCTTCCTTATTTTGACGATAGGCATGTAGCATTGATATTGGGTTAAAACCCCAATGTTTATAAAAATGCGCATCTTCAAATAAAACAATACATTGTTTGAATTTATAAGGAACCGTATCTTTTCCCGGAAAACGCCATTGCATATCAGTTGCAATTTTAGCCCCTAATAATAACCCTTCTTCGCTTTCAATTACTGTAGAATTAGCATCCTCAAACAATACTCTTGGTAGAGAAAAATAATACCAAACAAGCAGCACAAAAAGAAAAAAAAATTTGATTTTGTGTTTTTTAATACCCTTTAAAAAGCGACTTTTATAATCCATTTTTTTTTAAGTATAAAATTACAATAAAAAACAGATGCCATTTAAAATATGATAAATAAAAAAACCACTCAAACTCTTTTAAAAAAATTTGAGTGGTTCAAAAATTATAAAATCTAAATTATTCCCGTTTCAATCATGCATTGTTTAATTCCTTGATAAGTTCTTTCAATATTGTTATCCAATCCCATAGAAAATCTAACTAGGCCTTGGGTTAAACCCATTTCTTTTTGCTCATCTAGAGGAACTTCACTAGATGTTCCGGTTCCTGGTGCATTAAACAAAGTTTTGTAGAAACCAAGACTTACCGCCAAATAACCCAATTTGCGATCCTGCATCATTTCCATAAAAGCATCAGCCGTTTCTAAAGTACCGGCATCTATAGTAATCATACCTCCAAATCCATATTCTTCATTGTACATAGATTTAAATAACTCGTGATCTTTGTGACTTTTCAAACCTGGATATACTATGCGAGCACCGTCTTTTTCCAATCTTTCAGAAATATACATCGCATTTTCGCTGTGTTTTTTCATTCTTACTGGTAAAGTATGCGTGTTTTTTAACACACTAGAACTTCTGAAACTATCCATCGTTGGACCTAATAGCATCGCAGCTCCATTGTTTACATTTTTTGTGGCGCTTATAAAATCTTTTGATGCGCAAACAACACCACCAACAGTGTCATTCATTCCATTGATAAACTTGGTCAAGCTGTGAATTACAATATCTGCACCCATTTGAAATGGAGACATGATTAATGGTGAAAATGTATTGTCAACAACCAACGGAATGTTGTGTTTTCGAGCAATTTTGGCTAACTCCGAAATATTGGCAATTTCCAATAAAGGATTACTCATCACTTCACAATAGAGCATTTTAGTATTGGATTGTATGGAAGCTTCGACTTTGGCTAAAGAGGTTATATCAACAAAAGTGGTTTTAATATTCAGTTTGGGAAGAAAGTTTTTTAAAAAGGCATAAGTACCTCCATAAATAGTGCGTGCAGAAACAATGTGATCATCAGCTCCACAAATCTGCAAAATGGTAGTTGTTATGGCTCCCATACCCGAACCGGTAACATTGGCATCTTCAGTTCCTTCCATGGCAGCCATAGCTTCGCATAAATACAAATTACTAGGGCTTGAATGACGGGAATATAAATAGCATCCGCCTTGTTTACCCTCAAAAGTATCCATCATGGTTTGTGCATGAAGAAAAGTATAGGTTGCCGAATCAGAAATGGAAGGATTAACGCCTCCAAATTCTCCAAAATGTTGATTATCCTGCATCAAATCAGCAGGCTTAAAAGTTGTATTCATGGTGTGAAAAAATTAAACTTCAAATATGTATAAACAAATAATTGTTCTGTAAAATTAAACTTTTACAATATATCTTTCTATATTATAAATTAATATTAGATATTTAATCTAAATTATTTTACTTTTGTAAATTAAATTACCGATAAGAATTAAATATTTTTTTAAATCCTATAAAGTTTTCTAATTATGTATAAAATTGATCAAATAGACGGCAAACTATTAGAATTATTGCAAATTAATGCCAATAAAGGAATTAAGGAATTGGCTCTTGAAGTGGGATTAACAGCAACTCCAGTTTATGAACGGGTTAAAAGATTGGAAAAATTGGGTTTCATCAAAAAATATGGAATAGAAATCAACAAAGAAAAAGTAGGTTTGGGTTTGACTGTTTTTTGTCAAGTTTCCTTACAAACGCATAGTAAAACCTTGATAGAAAGGTTTGAAACTTCCGTAAAGCAAATGAATGAAGTGATTGAGGCATATCACATTTCAGGGGAATTTGATTATCTGTTAAAAGTTGTTTGCCATGATAATAAACAATACCATGATTTTTTAGTATTGAAACTTTCCAAGTTGGAAATGGTAGCCAAAGTTCAGAGCAATTTTGTAATGGCCGAAATTAAGGAATATGGGTATTATCATATTGTTTAAAACAAAAAAAACCACACTTTCGTGTGGTTTTTATCTTAAGGTGGGTTCAAAAAATTATTTTTTAAGTTTTACTTCAAATCCAATTTCAAATTGGTCGTTGATGAATTTATCTTTTAAATTATCAAAGAATTTTTTAGATCCATATTTAACATCAAATTCAGTTCTGTCAACTTTGAAAGGCGCAGCTTTTAGTGTAGTAACACCCTCTTTTTCAGAAACTGATACTGGAATTGAAATAGGTTTGGTGATACCTTTAATCGTTAAATCTCCTTTTAAGCTTTTTCCGTCAAATGCTGAAAACTTAAAAGTCGCTGTAGGATTGTTAGCCACGTCAAAGAAATCGGGGCTAGTTAAATGTCCAGCTAATTTTCCATTGTCTTCATTATCAGCAGGAATGTCCAAAACTTTTAAAGTAGCCATGTCAATTACAAATACACCTTGTTTGATACCGGTACTATCAGCAATAACAGCACCTTCTTTCAATTGTAATGAACCATTATGGGTTCCGGTAGGCTTAAATCCTTTCCAAGTTAACGTTGAATTGGCTACATCGGCAGTATGAGTAGCGCCTTCTAAAAGAACTGGAGCTACCACTTCTACTATAGGAGCAGTTTCTTCAACAATAGGCTCTGTCTTTTTTTCTGATTTACAAGAACTTACAAATAATGCAACGATGGTTGCGGGAATTAAAAAATTTTTCATGTGTTTAATCTAGTTTTAGTTATTAGATGTGCAAACATAAATATTTAATTGTTAACTAAATTCTAAAACTGTATCGATTTTTTTGATACATAAATTACTTAATTGTATTGTTTAAACTATTTATTTTTTAACTAAGACGATTTTTTCAGCTTGTTTTTTTATAATATCTCTGTAAAAATCTTTGATAATGGTATATTGTCCAGCTTGAATAACCGGTTCATTGATAACAATACTTGATTCTATCAAAATGATTTGTTCGTTTTGAACGAATTTATACACAAATGCACCCAAATTTTGAGGTAATAATATTTCTGTTGATTCCGGCATTGATTCAATGGTGTAATTTTCAGGAATAGTCAAATTGATGGTAACGGCATTTACAAATGGTTTGTTAAAAAAAATGGGATAATCTCTTTGCTCCAAGGTAAATGGATTTTTAGTTCTTTGATAAAAAAACATCGGACTTATATATGTTTTTCCGGATATTTCTTCAAAATAGGATTCTGTTTCAAATTTGATAGATTCATTGATGTCTTTCTCCAAATCTTCAAGATTATTAATTCTAGCATCTAAAACATCAATATTTTCATATTCTTCATTGAGTTCTTCAATAATTTTCTCTTTTGTTTTGCCAATCATATTATTACGATAATTCATTGCAAAACTCAAATTCAAAATTTTTCGGACATTTCCTTCAAAACCACTTTCAGTAAATTTCAAATTGGTAACTATTTTTGAAATGGAATGTTTTTGGGCATACAATTTAATCCAATCCGATTTCCCGTCGGGTTTTATTTCTCTTCCATTAAAGTTTAATGCTGATTCAGGTAAAACATTAGGAACCGTAAATATTTTAGAGGCATCCAATAAAATTGTACCATCGACAGTTTTAACGGATGCAACTACATAATTGAAAGCTTGTCTTGAAGGAAAATAAGGAATTCCATTGGAAACTGTACTTATTAAAACAGGATTGGCATCAAAACCGGCTTCTCTTAACATACTTATCAAATTCAAATTAATATCAGCCACATTACCTAAACCTTCTTTATATGCTTTTTTCACCCCTAAATCGGTATAAAAACTATTAAATTCATTCCATCTAATTTTGGTTTTAATATGTTTAAAAATAGCATTTATTTTATCCATTTCTGTAATTTTACCTTCCAAAATGCCAGGTAAATCAGCAATAAAATGTGACTTTTCTTTGAGTTCTTTTCCAAAATCTTCGCTTTCGTTGATTTTCTTCGCAACAGCTTCCCAATCGTTGGATAAGGTTTCAATATTGGAACCCGGAAATTTGGTTACAGATAATTCAAACAATATTCCTGCAGCATAATTATCAATGTTTCCGGCATAAGGTTCTTCCTTTAATGAAGGCACATTTAACATGTCAATTTTATAAACAGCTTCATTAAAAGTTACTGAACTTTGTACTCTTTCTGTTTTGTATCCAAGACGACCATTATCATATCTTTGGTTATAAGATAAATCGAGGGTTCTATTCTTTTTGGATTGTTGAAGTGGTACATTTAAATAACCTTTTGTGTTGGTATTAAAAATTAGATATTCAGGTATAGTGATGTTTACAGCGTTTTTATAAATTGGAATCTCTGTTTGTAAAACAACTTCATCCAATTTTGAATAAAAAGGACATTTAACAGAATATTCCCATTCTAAAACAGCCCCTTCTTTTAAATTGGGCATGGTGAATTTTTTTTGACTCCAATATTTATTGGTTTTTTCCAAAAAAACCGCATCATTTTCAAGTTTGGTTTTAACAATATTACCATTTTCTAAATTATAAGTTGCCCCTTTTAATGACATAACTTCCTCGTTTTCAGAGTTAGCTTGGTACAAAGGAATAATATGAGATGCATAATCATATCCTTCTTTGTTGTAAATTTTAATTCTTGTAAAATATTCATTTACAATATAAAAACCTTTTGATTCTTCATATTCAAAATGAGTAAATCTCTCTTTGTACAAAATGGCTGCTGAAGCAGTAGAATCAATCGCACAAGTTGTTTCTTTTAATTCATCGATACTAACTTTTCCAAACTTGTAGGTTTGTGCATTCGCAAAAGTAATGTTCAGTAAAAAAAAGGTGATTAATAATTTTTTCATGTGTTTATAATTTTTTTAAAGTTTTGATAATTTGTTAAATAAGAAAAATAAGTTATTAGGTTATTGAGTTATTAGTCCCAAAAGCTATCGGGATTTCGGTAAGGTGAGATTATAAATTTTTTTTAGTTATAATAATATTGTAATTAATAGATAATCTATTGGCTATTTTACATCAAGTTTCACAGCCCTATACCTCGCCCATTTCGTGGTATCGGCACATTCATATATGGTAAAATTTTCTATATTAATTATGTCAATCTATTTTTTATTTACTAAAATTTTCATTTCATCATATTTCTTTAAATCTTTCCTAAATTTTCTATATTCCTCATATTTTTCCTTTGGATAAATGCCATTGTAAACAATAATACTTCGTTTATATACAAGAATCTGCTCTGTTTCTTTTTCAATGGAAAAAGAATAGATTCCAAAATCAGTTTCAATAGAAACGGAAGTGGGCAAATCTGAGACTACATAATTTTCTGGTAGTTGAATTTTATATTGATCAACATCTTTAAAACTATTTTTAATTTCAAACGGCATTTTTCTATTATTTACTTTTGGGGGTACATAATCTAATCTGTTAAAGGCATTGGGAGAAAATAAAATACTAGCATCGGGATTGATTACGGCATAATTGGTTGCAGACAAGAGTATATTCTCTTCATATCTCTTCAACTCACGATTGTTGTACACTTTTATTGATTCGATCGTAATGTTGTTGATATGATCATAATGATTTTTAATTAGTTCATCTAGTTCATTAGGTTGTTTTCCGTCAAAATCTTGGAGATGATTTGAATACTGATTACCAAAGGATTTAATTTCAATTTTAGCGTTTAAAGTTCCTTTATCATCTAAACTATAATGAACAATTTGATCTTGTCTGTTTTCTTCGGGTAAATAAGCAGGAGTATGAATGATTTTTCCCCCTTGTGGAGTTAGACTTAGTACATCTCTATCTTCAGTAAAATCGTTTTTTATCCCAAATGGGATTTTTTGACTGGTGCATTCCAAATATATGCTGTCTTTTTCCATTGGCAGAATTAAAAAAACGTGATTACCTTGAACGGAAACCAAATCCTTTTCAATATTTCTTTTTGGATTTCCGGCGTGAACAGCTGTATAATATGCCGGAACATCAGCAACTTCCAAAAGGGATTTAGTATAATAAGTCAAGGCTTTACAATCACCATATGACAATCTATCCACGTCATCTGTATACATAGGCATCCATCCACCTACGCCAATTTGAACACTGATGTATCGGGTTTTATTTTGAACATATTCGTATACTATTTTGGCTCTTTCTTTAGGGTCAGCGACCCCTTCAACCATGTTCTTAATTTGAGTTTTGGTTTCTTCTGAGAGGTTGTTGCGAGATGCTAACAATTTGTCTTGCATCCATATTCCGAATTCTTCCCAAGATTCCGCTTGACCATCTACCCCTGCTAAATTAAATTTATTTATGGCAAAATTCACATGAGGAACTATTTCCCTAAAAGAGGGGCTCATTTCTTCGTATTTAAGCGGTGGAGTGTTTGATAAGGTATAGTTCAATCTTTGAGGCAAAACTTGAGATTTGATATTGAAACCCAAAATATTATTCTCTAACTGTTGAACTTTAAATTCTTTCGGGAATATTAATGAGTATGAGCTACTTAAAACACCGGTATCATATCCCCTCATTGGAAACCAAGAATTAATAAATGCTGTATTGGAAGTGCTAAGCTCATACTCATACACCATTGTAAAAGGGTAAGTTACAGGAGTGTAGTCAAAGTGTATGAGTCTGTTGTCTGAATATATAGAGAAACCATCAACAGCTGCATAATCCATGAACTCGCTTCTTTTTACTTTCTTCAATACATTCCCTAAGGCATCGTAATAAATCAATGTTACATTGTTGATTTTTTGATGTTTATCATAATCAATGCTAGGGCTTGCCCATTCTTGAGCATTTTTATTAAAAATAGTAACAGCTGTTTTTTGTGAAATATTCATACTGCGTTGATTGAGTATTTCAATAGTAGTATTATCATAAATCACTACGGCATCAGCATTTGTCTTAATGCTATCAGGGATAAAAGATACACTATAATTTTGGGCAGAAATAATCCATTGGGATACAACAAGCAAAGCAAGAGCAATTGTTTTTTTCATATTATTCATTTTCACCTTTTGGCAAAATTATTATTTGGGTAAACTATTCTTCAAAACTTCCGTAAAAATAAAAAATATTTTTTATTTAAAACATGATTATTCTCTATTTTTAGAATCAATACAGATTGTAACGGGTCCATCATTAACAAAATCTAGCATCATATGTGCTCCAAAAACACCTGTTTGAATCTTCTTTCCTAATTTTAGTTCCAAATTCATAATAAATTGTTCGTAAAGTGGTAAGGCTATTTCTGGCCGAGCCGCTCTAATATATGAAGGCCTATTTCCTTTTTTGGTGCTTGCATGAAGGGTAAATTGACTTACTAATAGTATTTCTCCTTTAATATCCATAATTGAAAAATTCATGATGTCATTTTCATCATTAAAAATTCTTAAATTGGATATTTTGGCACAAAGCCATTCAATATCTTCATGCGTATCTTCATTTTCAATACCTAATAAAATCAACAATCCGCAATCTATCTTAGCAAATTGGTTTTGGTCCACAATAACAGATGCTTTCGAAACTCTTTGAATAACCGTTCTCATGGTAATTATTGTTTTCTCTCACTTTTTTATCTATACGTTTCGTCTTCTTCCAACATCTGCAGATAGCTTGTATATCTTGAATAGGCAATATCTCCATTTTCAACTGCCTCTATCACAGCACATTTGGGTTCGTTTTCATGTATACAATTGTAGTATTTACACTTCCCTTGTAAGGCAAAAATCTCTGGAAAAAAATGACTCACTTCCTCTTTTGAAAAATCGACCAAACCATATCCTTTAATTCCCGGAGTATCTATAATATAACCACCGAAACTTAAAGCAAACATTTCAGCAAAAGTTGTGGTGTGTTGACCTTGATTGTGTGCGTCAGAAATGGGTTTTGTTTTTAAATTTAACCCTGGTTCTACCGCATTGATTAAGGTAGATTTCCCAACACCCGAATGTCCCATAAAAAGCGTGGTTTTATCCATCATCAGCTCCTGAACTTGTTTGATATTGATCCCTTTTTCAGCTGAAATATCCAAACATAAATACCCTATTTTTTCATACAATAATTTGAGTTCTTCCTTTTCTTGTAACTGATAGTCATCGTAGATATCAATCTTATTAAACAGAAGAATCGCCGGAATTCTATACGCTTGGGCGGTAGCCAAAAAACGATCGATAAATGCAGGGAAAGTTTGAGGATTTTGCAGCGTTATCAAAATAAAGGCAAGATCAATATTGGCAGCAATAATATGCGTTTGCTTGGATAAATTAACCGACTTGCGAATGAGGTAGTTTTTGCGAGGATTTATTTTACGAATGATGCCTGTTTCACTTTCCGGTTCCATGTCATAATGAACCACGTCGCCTACCGCCACCGGATTGGTGCTTTTTATTCCATCCAAGCGAAATTTACCCACAATACGACAATCGATTATCTTTCCTTCTTCTGAACGAACTTTATACCAGCTTCCCGTAGATTTAATCACAATTCCTTGCATGAGGTAAAAGTATGAAATTCCAAAAAACTAATCGCTTATTCTCAACAAAAAACCGAATATTTAGGGGTAAACATTCCATATTCGGTATTCTTTTATAAGGTAAAAAGGAAAAACTATGCTTTGGCTAGTTTTTTATCATAAGCTCCAGTACCCAATTGGTTTAACAAAACAAAATGACTTCTCAGTGCTCCAAAAAATGTTTTGTGTTGTCTGTATGCTACACCGTATTCGGCAGCTGTTTCTCTTACAATTTTCGAAATTTTATTATAATGAATGTGGCAAACATTGGGAAATAAATGGTGTTCGATTTGATAATTCAAACCACCTATAAACCAAGAAAATAATTTACTTCCATGTGCGTAATTGGAAGTGGTTTGCATTTGATGTATCGCCCAATTATTATCAATTCGCATATCATCATCGGGAGCAAAGAAACTAGAGTCTTCTACTACGTGAGCCGGCTGAAAAATCAGGGCCAACGCCAATCCGGTTATAAAATGCATAATCATAAAACCGATCAAAATGTGAAACCAAGCAACTGGAATCAAAATTAAGGGTAAAACGATAAACAAACCTATGTACCAAAGTTTGTTTATAATTACTTCCACAATTGCTTTTTTCAAAGTAATATCTTGGGTAGAAAGTAATTTCTTCTTGTTGTATCGAGCCAATTGTTCGAAATCCTTACTGATTAACCAATAAATACTCATCAGTGAATAGAAAAATGGTGCATAAAATGCTTGAAATCTATGCATCCATTTCCTCTTTTGAAGTGGTGAAAAACGCATCAATTTGGTTTGAATGTCTTCATCAAAACCATCGATGTTGGTATAAGAATGGTGCAATACATTGTGTTGAATACGCCAATTCAAATGGTAACCTCCTAAAAAATTGAGCATAAACCCAAGTGATTTATTGACCCACTTCTTTTTAGAATAGGCTCCATGATTGGCATCGTGCATGATAGACAATCCTATTCCCGACATACCCAACCCCATCAAAACCCACATCAAGTATACCATAGGAACAGTTTGAATCAATCCTGTTAACATCAGGATCCAAGGAATAAAATACAAAGACAGCATAAAAACTGTTTTGAATTTCATTTTGGCATTTGCAAATCTAGTAATCTGATTTTCATCAAAATAGTTATTTACTCTATCTCTTAAAACTTTAAAAAAATCAGGTTGAATTTGGGTGTTGAATTTGACTTTTGAGACTCTCATCAAATAGTGTGAATTAAAATTAATAGCTACAAATGAAGTCATTTAATATGGATAAATCACTAAAATATTGTTAAAGAATCAATTATAGTTAGATTCATGGAATTAATTTAAGTGTTAATGAATTTTTTTAAGCTTTTCACTTTATCCATATAGCAATCGAAATTAGCAATATTTAAATCAAACCAGTTGAATACAGATCGCTTAGGTGTATAAAAAAGTTTTCCCTTTATTTTGAGTCATCTTTTAATTATTTCATGCATAAAATGAAATATTGTTTTGTATTATTAAAAAAAATTCTATATTTGCAACCGCTTAAAGCAGGTTTGGTAGTTCAGTTGGTTAGAATACGTGCCTGTCACGCACGGGGTCGCGGGTTCGAGTCCCGTCCAGACCGCAAAGCTCTTCAGAAATGAGGAGCTTTTTTGTTTTAATATATTTGTCTAGATGTATTGTACCTTTATTATTAAAGTAAAAATTAATAAAAACAAAAAAGTACATTACAAGTGATATATCCAAAGCAATGATCTCTAATTATTTGAGACATATACAAATTACTTCACTTCAATATTCTTAATTAATTTAATTTGTTGTCCGTTTTTTAAAAACCCTTTAACTGTAATCTCATATAATCCGGCTACATCCGAAGTATAAAAATTGAAACTTTTTTTATCTTCATTTATTACCGTGTTGGCTAGCCAAAATAATTGAGTTCTCAAATCTGGAATTCTCTCGTGTTTTTCCTCGGTATAATCTGGCCCAGAAAACAATAAAGAATTCTTGGATTCAATTATATTCTCTTTATATTGTGGTTCGTTATTGGGTAAAATAAAATCGTTCTTTTTTGTGTTGACTAGAAAAATTTTATCAAAGGTTACGTGTCCATAAAAAAACAAATCTGTGTAAATGCTAATGGTGTTAATTTTTTCTGGTTGAAGTTGAAAAAGGTTTTCATGGTTTAAAATTGGGATACCATCGATAACAACAAGGTTTTCTATGTCGGAAGTGTAAATTACATTTAGATCAATAGGATTAATGTTTATTCTCCGCTCACCTTGAGACTTTTTAACTCCAACATTTTCCAAAACCTCAATGAGTATTTTATCCATTGAAGAAAAACTTGTGTATTCATCAAGCACATAGTGACTATTGGGATTTCCAAACAGCATATATGGAGTCAATTTATCTTCAATTGAATCCTTGGAAAATTGAAAATAGGCGTTTTCAATTTGACTTTGAATACTTCTATTTAATAACCAATCTTTTATTTCAGAATTAAATTGTACCTCGTTGAATTCTAATGTATTGAGAAAAGGAAATTCAAAGTTATTTTTAATTATATCAAAATTCTGAAGTATAGGATCTATAACTTGAATTATTAATTCACCTGACTGATATGATTCGTGTAAATTAAAATAAAATTCACCAAGTGTATTGGTTTTAACAATTTTGAAAATTTGATGATTTCCGGTAATTGAAAGACTAACTGCTTTGTTGGGTATTCCCATTTTTAACGTCTTGTCTATCACTTTACCAGAAATTATTTCTCCCCTTAATTCGGGCACATAAAAATGGGAAAATTGTAAGTTTTTTTCTTCTGTTTCTGGTGTTTTGTCTTCTACAAAAACATCCTCAATTTTTCTAACAGAAATTGACAAATAGGCTGGTTCTTGATTCAAATTTTCTAATTCGAATGTGGCTAAACTTCTGGTTTTATAAGGAATAGAAGAACTAAAAATTTGAATCCCATTATTGGTTATTTGTTCTTCCGGTTCAATTTGTTGTTTGGAAATAATTACTTCATTATCTTTATTAATAATTTGTTGTTTGGAACTCAAATAGGGGCTTACAATATAAATGTTTTGGATATTAAATGGATTATCGACATTGTTTAACATCCATTTAGTATAGTATATTAATTTATATTGACCTGTTTTTAAATTGGAAGGCAGATAGATAGTTCCACTTCCTAATCCATTTTCCAATCTTATTTTTTGATTTATAATTATTTCTCTTTCCGAGTTTATCAACATTACGTATGCCATTTTACTAATAAAACTCAATTCGGAAGTAGTTTTATTCAAACACCACAAGTTAAAATACAGATTTTCTCCCGAAATTAATAGGTTTGTATTGGTATTTATCTTAATATCTTCCGCTGGAAATGTATTAAAACTTTGAGATTGGCCAAATGAATTTAAGGCAAATGTCAATAAAAGAAAATAGGCAATATATTGAATTAATCTTCCCAAAATACAGGTTTTATGTTGGATGAAAAAGTCGTACAATCACATGTGTAATCAAAAGTGTAATAGTAAAATGGAATATCATTTGTAAATACTATTTTATAAATGGTATATTCTGAATTTACATTATTTATATATTCGTAAATCAATTCTCTATCGTCTTGGTCTCTGTCTTTCCAAGTTGCATCTCTATAGTCTAATTGTCCGTTTAGAACATAAAAAGGATATAGTGGTTTTTCAAATCCAAAATCCGAATAATTGAAATAGATTCTCTTTGAAGTCATTTGTGATACAGAAAAATATCCGGCGACTTTTTCATTCTCATCTTGTTTAGAATATATATTAGACTTTACATATCCTGGTTGGTTTTCAATAAAGACGTTTCCATTAATTTGCATTTTCTTTAAAGCAGAAAAATAAAAAAAGGCATCTTCTGACAAGACTAATTGTTTAACTAAAATACTGTACCTTTCTCGTAAAAGGTAACTGTTGTATGGAATAAATCTTATTGGAAATTTTATTATTTTAGTGTTCAAATTATTGGTGTTAGCTAGTAAAATTTCCTTTTGATAATCTACTTTATAGCAAACAGAAGTTTGAGTTGTATGTGGTGAGGATAGAATGTCAAAAGATTTAGCCCATTGACCCCAAGCGATGAGATATTCTTGCCCTTCATTGGCTGTTTCAAAATCCAATTCAATATCTATTGGGGTAATAATCTTATATGTTTCCTCAAATTCATACATATAAAAATTATCTTCATTGAGTTGATTATCATTATCAATAAATACTTGTACACCTGTTTCATTATTACCAGTCGCCAATTCTGCATATAAATTACCAATAGGAGAGGCGGAAATAATTGTTTCATCTTTTGATTGATATTCTTTTCCGTCTTCAGTTGTGATATGAAGCGTATAGGACACATTGGGAAGTGCCATAAACGGTTGATTAGAAATATAAATACCCTCACTAGTTTCTGAAAAATGAAAGCTATTATTCTGTGAATCTTCAATCCAAACCAAAGCATTGGTTTCATATTGAGGAGTTTCTTCTTCAAATTTATAACTTCTTGTTAAAGTAACTTTATGATTTTTAAACTCGTCGGTCAATATTGTTTCAACGACTAATATATCTTCAAAAACAGATGTTTGTGGAACATATTCTTCTACACAAGCAAATAACAAAAGTAATGGAATAAGCATTACATACTTCTTAAATAGAATTGTTTTAAAATTAATTTTCAATTTAATAAACCTGTGCATATTACTAAAATTTAAAGTTATAAGAAATGGTTGGAACAGGTACTGAAAAAATTGAAGATTGATATGCCTTGATCATTCCATCTTCATTTACAAAAAATATAGAATACGGATTATTTCTTCCCAATACATTGTATACAGAAATATTCCAAAAACTGTGTGCTAGTTTTTTAATTTTATGATTGCCCTCAATATTAATTCCTAAATCTAACCGATAGTAATCGGGTATTCGCAATTGGTTTCTTTCGCTATACAAAACATGTTCTATGCCATTTAAATAATATTGCCCTACTGGAAATGTTATGGGTCTCCCTGTTTGATATAAATAATTCAGCGAAAAACTATATCGTTCTGTTAATTTATAATTAGCCACAAGACTTACGTCGTGAGGTTTATCAAAATTGGCAGGAAAATAATTTCCATTATTTATTTGATTCATCAAATATTCACTTTTAAATCTCAAAAAGGCTCGTGAATAAGTATATCCAATCCACCCATTGAATTTACCACTTTTTTTAAACAAAAATTCAATTCCATATGCTTTGCCATCACCCACCAATAATTCGGATTCAATATTTTCATTTAAAAACAAATCTGCTCCTACCCTAAAATCTATCGTATTATTCATTTTTTTAAAGTAGGATTCTGCACTTATCTCGTATTGATTTTGATTAAAATTTTTATATAAACCTACAGATAATTGATGTGAAATTTGCGGTTTTATATTCAAATTGGATAATTTCCAAACATCAATTGGTGATGCACTAGTGGTGCTTGACAGCATGTGTATAAATTGAATAGATTTATTATATCCACCTTTTATGGAAAAACTTGGGCTAAAAGTATATCTTGCAGATGCTCTATACTCTGGATAAAAATAGGTTTTTATAACATCATTATTTGCGTAACTTACTGTTTCTATGATGTTTGATTCGCTCATGGGCATCCCATCTTCATAAATGTTTTGTTCACCATGTCCTAATGCCGCATATAAGGAAAATCTTAAACCAAAATCTACTGATAGTTTATCATTAATGTCATATTTGTCGGAAATAAATAGTGCGTTTTCTAATCCTTTTTCCTTTTCAAGTTTATTATAACCGATTGTGGAATTTTGATTTAATGGACTGATTTCTCCTGGATTAATATTATAAAACTTGGTGTTTAGTCCATAATTAAATTTATGTTTACTGTTCAATTTGTAATTAAACTTGAGTTTAATTTCTGCATCTCTTACTGAATAATTAAGATCAAAATCATTGTTAAAACCACCTTCATAAAGCAGTCCAAAAGAATAATTACTATCGCTTAATTGAAGATTTAAATCGTGATTATCATTTAACTGGTGTTTCCATTCAACTGAAAATAATTTGTTGCCATATTTGTATATTGAATCACTTGATATACTAAAGCGATCATTACTATAATAACCAGTTGCTTTGAGTTGATTTTTACTATTTAAATCGGAATCAAGTCTTATAATACCATCATAAAATGATACTTGGCTATTTTTTAAGTCTTCTTTCTTTAGTTGTTTTAATATCCAATCTGAATAAGTAGATCTAAAACTTAGTAAAACACCTGTTTTATCTTTAATAATTGGCACTTCCAATGCTATATTTGTAGTTACAGGGCCAATGTTTCCTTGACCTGAAAATTTTTCTTTATTTACAGATTTTGTGTTAATGTCAATAACTGATGATAGTCTGCTTCCGTATTCGGCTGGAATAGTTCCCTTGTAAATATCCACACTACCGGTTGAAAAAGGATTTACTGATGAAAAGATACCAAAAAAATGAGATGGATTATACAATACTGCATTATCCAACAGTATTAAATTTTGATCTGGCTTTCCTCCTCTCACATTATATCCCAATGCTCCTTCTCCAACTGTTTTTACACCAGGCATTGTTGTGGCGATTTTTAAAATATCCATTTCGCCCAAAATAGTTGGAATAATTTTAATTTCTTTAACACTAATTGTGACCACTCCGGGTAATACTTTTTTAATATTTTGATTAGCATCAGATTTAATTATGACTTCATCCAACTGGGTAATATTACTTGCTAATTCAATTGTCAACATTCCATTTCCATAAATCAAAACATCAATATCGGATGTTTGAAAACCCTCAATTTCAGCAAATATCGTATTAAAACCAGGAATTATATTTAAAGAAAAATATCCATTCTTATCTGTATAGGTCTCAACAGTAGCTTTTTTTGTAAAAACTCTAACCCCTTTTAACATTTCATTGGTAGTCGCGCTTTTCACATATCCTGTTACTACATATTTGCTTTTAACTCCTGAGCGGTTTTCTTTTCCAATAGTAATAATCTCATCTGTATCTTGAACATAGTCTTTAAGAGCGATTGTTTCATTTATAGATTCAGATTTGTTAAAATTGGTAAAAAAATCTAAAGGAAGTTCATCTTTTATAATGGTGTTTTCTACTAAAAAAACTTTGTTATCGATAATATAATAATTAATTTTTGTGTCTAGAAAAAGTTTATCAAGGACTTCGTTAAGTGCTACATTCTCAAAAGTAATATTGTATTTATAATTTCCAAACCAATGATCTCTATAATAGAACTGATAATTTGTATTGTTTTCAATTATTTCAATTGACTCTTCTAAAGTGTTGTTTTTCAATGTTATACTTAACATTGGGTAATTAACTTGATCATGCTGAGCATACATCAGTTGAAAATAAACTAAATGCAAAATAAAAACATGCCATTTTAAAATTTTTGAAAATTTTTTCATCTGGCTTCGGGTTTATCTATTTTTAAAATAAAATGATAAAGTGATTCTTTTGTTAGGTCATTATCACGCACAAAAAAAGAATCAATTTCTTCTTTTCTATCGGGTAATAGATTTAATAAATCCTTTTTTTTGCTTATTTCATAATATCTTTCGTTGAATTTTATCAAATAAATATTTTGATCCACAAATTGATTTCTTTCTAAATTAAAAATTATTTTGTTTTGATATATTTTAATATACTTAATGTAAAATTGATATAACTCACCCGTATAAACACTTTCAAAAAAACCATTCCTATATATCCCTTTTAAATCTTTATGATAATCCAATCGCATAAAAATATCTTTTCCTAAAGTAAAGTTTTTAATTCTTTCTGAAATAAGACAGAGATTGGAAGCAGTTTCGCTTTCAATATATTGTACAACTAACAAATCATTGAAAACATCATATTTGAATTGGTTTTGATAAAACTGATTATTGTATAAAATTGTGCCCTCTATGTAATCATAAGTAGTATAAAAAGGATGTGATTTATCAAAAGTTCTATATTTTTTATTGTAAATGCTGCCAAAATTCAATTCAGAATTTTCAATTCCCATATATTGATCAAATTCAGAGTAATAATTAGCTAAACCATCGTTGTTTTGAGCATTTAAACATAGATGAGAAAAAATAAATAGATTAAAAAATGTAACTAACTTAAAAAAAGTTGTGTTTTTTAAAAACATATTTGATAATATTTAATTCAAGTCATCAACAAAAGTACTATAAATTACTAATTTTCAATCAATAATTATTTTCAAAGTTGATGATATAAATTAGAATAGATCATTTTTATACTTTTATATTATGAAAATACCATAAATCATTAGACTTTGGTTGAGGTGTTTTAAACATCCAAAAAAGATATTCATCAGATTTCTAACAAATAAATTTTTGGTAGTATATTCAAATATTACTTTCTAAATGAGTTTCAAAAAATTAGTTATTAAGTTTTAGTACCTATCTAAAATTAAATAGTAAAATATTTTTTATTAGCCAGACCTAATTTGGGCGTTTTTAAAACGATTTGTCCTTCTTTATTAGCCAGAGCAAAAATTACTTTGTAAATTTGTCCTCATTATTCAAATTAAACAAAACGCATTAATATGAAACCCGATTTATATCAAGCTCCCGATTATTTTTTATTAGATGATCTTTTAACAGACGAATACAAACTCATCCGTGATGCTGCCCGTGAATGGGTCAAGCGAGAAGTTTCACCTATCATTGAGGATTATGCTCAAAGAGCAGAATTTCCTACTCAAATCATCAAAGGTTTGGCAGAAATAGGGGCCTTTGGTCCATTTATTCCGGAGCAATATGGTGGTACCGGTATGGATTATATGAGTTATGGACTGATCATGCAAGAAATAGAACGAGGTGATAGTGGCGTGCGTTCTACAGCTTCGGTACAAACCTCATTGGTCATGTATCCCATTTATCAATTTGGAACGGAAGCACAAAAACAAAAATATTTACCTCGATTGGCTTCGGGTGAAATCATGGGTTGTTTTGGATTGACCGAACCCAACCATGGTTCTAATCCCGGCGGTATGGAAACCCGTATTAAAGATATGGGAGATCATTACTTACTCAATGGAGCCAAAATGTGGATTTCCAATTCGCCCTTTGCAGATATCGCTATTGTTTGGGCAAAAGATGAAAGTGATGGTGGTAGAATCAAAGGTTTGATTGTAGAAAAAGAATATGCCGGTTATTCAGCCCCGGAAACCCATAACAAATGGTCTTTGAGAACATCGGCTACAGGCGAATTGATTTTTGACAATGTCAAAGTTCCCAAAGAAAACCTACTTCCCAATAAAACAGGACTTGGAGCACCTTTGATGTGTCTGGATTCTGCTCGATATGGTATCGCTTGGGGTGCCATAGGTGCAGCTATGGATTGTTATGATACGGCTTTGAGATATTCATTGGAACGCAACCAATTTGGAAGACCAATTGCTTCTTTTCAATTGCAACAAAAGAAATTAGCCGAAATGCTTACCGAAATCACCAAAGCGCAATTCCTAACTTGGAGATTGGGTGCTTTGAAAGATGCCGGAAAAGCCACTTCTGCGCACATTTCAATGGCTAAGCGCAATAATGTCAACATGGCTTTGGAAATAGCCCGTAATGCACGACAAATGCTTGGCGCTATGGGTATCACCGGAGATTACCCGATCATGAGACACATGATGAACTTGGAAAGTGTGGTGACCTATGAAGGAACACATGATATACATCTATTGATTACCGGAATGGATATTACGGGTATTCAGGCATTTAAATGATGTAGTTGGCAGTGTGCAGTGTGCATTGAGTTTTAAGTAGATATTGGAATTTTTGGAATTTAAGTATTGATATACAGTTGTTTAAGTTGTTTTTTTGAGTTTGGCACGCATTTTGATTTAAGCTTGACATAACCATAAATATTTTAGTCATGAACAAGCTTACACAACAATACGAAAACGCAAAAAATCAAGCGATGAAATTTATGCAAATGGGTGAAATTGGGGCTTATCTTCAAGCTTTGGCTGAAATGAATAAGTACAAGAGAATGATGACGGTTTTGGCTTACAATTAGGTTTTTGATTAAAAGAATTCAGAACTTTATATCGTTTTAATATCTCACATGATTCCATTAAATATTTGTAAAAAATCCCGTTAGTTACACACTAACGGGATTTTTTTATGCATCAATTTTCAATATTTAATCGATTATATCAAATCCAGTGTATTTCACCAAAACATTGGGGATTTTAATTCCCTCAGGGGTTTGATAATTTTCCAATAATCCTGCCATAATACGTGGCAATGCCAATGAACTTCCATTGAGCGTATGTGCCAATTGAGAATTGCCATTGGCATCTTTGTATCTCAATTTCAACCTATTAGCTTGGAAGGTTTCAAAATTTGAAACGGAACTTACTTCCAACCACTTTTCTTGAGCTGTAGAATACACTTCAAAATCATACGTCAGTGATGAAGTAAAACCCATATCACCTCCACAAAGGCGGAGAATTCTAAAAGGTAATTTGAGCTCTCTCAACAATTCTTTCACGTGATCTACCATTGTTTCTAAAGCTTGGTAGGAACGATCAGGATGTTCAATGCGTACGATTTCCACTTTATCAAATTGATGCAAGCGATTCAAACCTCTCACATGAGCACCATACGAACCTGCTTCTCTTCTAAAACAAGGTGTATAGGCTGTATTCATAATTGGAAAATCCGTTTCTTTCAAAATCACATCTCTGTAGAAATTGGTCACAGGTACTTCGGCTGTTGGAATTAAATATAAATTATCTAAGGTACAATGATACATTTGCCCTTCTTTATCGGGTAATTGACCTGTTCCATAACCGGAAGCTTCATTAACCACATAAGGCGGTTGCACTTCTTCATATCCGGCTGCCGAGTTTTTATCTAAAAAATAAGCGATTAAAGCTCTTTGTAATTTAGCTCCTTTACCTCTATAAACCGGAAAACCGGCTCCTGTAATTTTATTCCCCAATTCAAAATCAATAATGTTGTATTTTTGAGCTAAATCCCAATGAGGTACAGCACCATCGTGTAATACAGGTATATCAATTTCGCGGAAAACTTGTTCATTATCTTCCGGCATTTTACCTTCAGGAACAGATTGATGTGGAATATTGGGGATTTTATACAAAGCATCTTGTAATAATTTTGCCCATTCATCCGACTTGTCTCCAAATAATTTGATTTGGTCTTTTAATTCGACTGTTTTGGGTTTCATTTCATTGGCTTCTGCCGTTTTTCCTTGTTGGAATAAGGAGCCTATTTCCTTGGAAATGCGGTTGAGTTCAGCTTGAGCCATCTCAAAAGCAGTAAGTGCTTCGCGACGTTCCGCGTCTAAATTAAGGACAGAATCTACTAATTCCAAACCGTTTTTCAAATTTCTCTTGGCTAAACCTGCCAGGACTTTTTCTTTGTTTTCTTTGATGAAGTTGATGGTTAACATACCTATGGATTTAAAATTGTAGGTTTAAAGAATAATGCTTGGAACTATTTAAAAATAAACCTATTTAAGATACATTTCTTAAAAACACAAATTAAGGGATTAAACTGCGGATAGGCAAGTTTGTAGAAAAAAAAATGAAAAAATGACATTATCTCTCTCTAAGTAAATGACTTAATGTCTGATAATAGTTAAAATATTCTAAAAAATATGACAGAAATTCATGGTATTAGGATTGGTATAAGAATTGAAAAAGCTGAAAAACGTAATCAATAAAAAAATGTTTAACCTAAAAAAATAATAAACATGACACTAGTAAGATCAAACACAGGATTAATTCCCTCATTATTGGAAGATTTATTTGAAAGTGATTTTTTTAAAAAACCCACATTAATGCAAGCTGGATTAACAGTACCAGCCGTAAATATCAAAGAAACTCCAGAACAATATGTCATTGAAATGGCTGCGGCAGGTATGAAAAAAGAAGATTTTCAAATCAATCTTGAACGCAATGTCATCATGATTTCTTCTGAAAAAACGACTGATAAAACTGAAGAAAACAAAGAGCAAAACTACACCCGCAAGGAATTTAATTACAGTTCTTTTTCGAGAAGTTTTGTTTTGCCTGAAGCGGCCAATAGAGAGGATATCAATGCTACGTATGTTGATGGCGTCTTAATAGTTGTAATCCCTAAAAAAGATGAAGCTAGAATGTTGCCAAAATCCATTCAGGTATCATAAATGATCGATTAAAAAATGAGTTAAAATGACACTAAAAAAGTGTTAAAAACCAAAAGTGAGTATGGACCGTGCTCACTTTTTTTGTTTTTTTGGATTGATATTTAAATGAATTATCTCAAATAATATTCATTTTATATTTTAATATAATATTTTATATAAATATTTTGTATTGTTTATTTTAAATGTTCTTTATTAAAGTTTTAAATCATGAAAAATTTCGTATTTTTGATTGGATTGATGATGCTTTCTCAATCCAATATTGCTCAAGAAAACGAGCAATCTCCGGAACCAAAAGGAAAGTGGAAGGTTTCTAAGGAATATGATGATCAAGGAAACATGATTTCTTATGATTCTGTTTATGTTTGGTCATCAGGACCTATCGAAAGATTTGATTATTTTAAATCAGATTCGACAAGGCTTCCATTTAGAGGATTTATTAAAGAGTTTGAAATGCCTAAATGGGAAACGTTTGAAAATGACAGTATACGTTTTGCTTTCAAAGATTTTTTCAAGGGTTTTGAATTTCCCGAATTCGATCATTCCTTACAATGGACTCCATTTGAATCGGATTCCTTATTTTCTTTTCGTAAAAACGATCCTTTTTTCTCGATGGATCAGTTGAATTTGAGGAAAGAATTGGAAGCCATGAGGAAGCAATTGGATCAATTGCAAGAGGAATTTAATAAACAACAAAAATCTGAGGCAACGGAACCCAAAAAAATCAAGGAACACAAGATCTAATGAAGAAACCCACTCCGGCAAGAGTGGGTTTATTTTAAACAGGCATCGCAATTTTTTTACCCCTAATTATTTGGTTTTTAAAGTTCTTAAAGTTTATAAGGTTTGTAAAGTGTTGACTTTATTGTGTTAATGTATTACCTTGATATACTATTTTTTATAGACAACGAAAGTAAATTCAGAATCCACCTTTGTTCCGGCTATATTCCAAATAAATACATCGAAATAATCCAGATTTTTTGAAATGGTTGCGATTTGTGGTTGTGTAAAGTCGGTTACGGTTGTAATCACTGAGTAATTATCATCAATAGCCATATTTGAAAAAGTAACCCTATACTGACCGGTGGCAACTTTGTAAGCAGTAAATCCATTTGAAGAAGATGTTGTATTTATGGTTCCATCGGTATTGATGTACCCATAAGCATAGGCTTTCATATCAGCATCTCCTGAGTCTATGGAGGTTACTTTGTTCAAAACTTTTAAATTTTGACTTACCTGAACATCACCTTCAAAATAGCCAGCATAACTACCCAATTTAGTGGAAGAACCATACACTGCATATAAAGTTCCGCCTGCGGTTGGACTCATGTAATTAAAGGAACCATATTTCGTTCCGGTACCTGTATTGGTCACTAAATTGTAATCGGCAAATAGGATGGCATTACCAGAACCTGATATTTCATTGTAAATTCCATAATGATTTGCTGATCCACTGCCACTCAACACGTTTCTTACCCCATAATGATGTCCATTTCCGGAATTAGAGATGATATTGGTTAATCCATAGATGTCATTATCACCCGTTCCGCTCATGGAGTTTGAAACACCGAAAATAGGACCTGAACTATTGGAAACAAATTCATTTTGGAGTCCATATTTAAACCCAGAACCGGTATTGGTAAAATAGTTGTGAATTCCCCATAAGGTTGAAGTATTGGATCCTGAAATAAAATTATACAATCCATGAGCAGATGTTCCGGAAATATTGATATTATTCATAATGGCATATTGGTTGTTTCCCCCTGTATTATCCAATACATTGTATATATTGTATTGATTTCCTGAGCCTTGTCCTGTCAATTTATTGTAAAATCCATAACGATTTCCGGTTCCGGGACTATTGATTTCATTTTGAATGCCATAAACATCTGCATCGGTTGTTACAGCAATGTTTTGATACGTTCCGAATTGTTTCCCGGCAGCTGTCCCTGAAAGTTTATTATATTGTGCATAATGCCAACCACTACCTATACCGCTTAATTCGGTTCTGTTACCAAAATGAGCTTGATTCCCTGAATTAGAAATATTGACAAAATTCCCAAATTGAACACCCGTACCTGATCCTATTAATTCTGAATAGGTGCCGTAATGGGTTCCTGTATTATTTCCTGAAAGTGTGTTTTTCAAGCCGTAATGTTCGGCGTTTCCAAGTGCATTTTCAATGACATTATAAGTTGCTGTTTGAGCACCCGTACCATTCCCCGATAACTTATTAAAACTACCAAAATGTGCTCCAGTGCCGGATCCATTCAATTCATTTTTGAGACCGATATGTTCGTTATTTCCGGAATTTACAATTTGATTGAGTATACCGATTTGTTTACCTGAACCACTTCCTATAATTGTATTAAAGTTGGTCGTATTATCACCTGATGAAGTAGTAACTATTTCGTTTTTGGTTCCCATAGTTTCAAAGCTACCGGTATTTTCTATTTTGTTATATGTACCAAACATTGGAGCATTGGTAGTAGAAAGTTCATTGTAAATACCATATCTCAAACCTGAGCCCAAACTCGCCAATTTGTTATAAGTACCATATTGAGCATCATCACCTTGTACTTGAATTTCGTTGTAAGTACCATATTGCTTGTTGGTACCTACACCACTTATCAAATTAAAAGAACCAAAATTTCTAGATTGACTACTACTAGTTATTTGAGATCTAAACCCAATATGATCAGCATTGGAAGAATTGTTTATAATGGCATAGTTTGCCATTTGCATACCAGTACCTGATCCTGATAATTCTGTATAATTTCCTATGTGAAAACCGGAACCATTGCCTGAAATTTCTATTTTTTGTCCAATGTGTAAACCATTTTG
>JAABRF010000070.1 GCA_011391075.1 Flavobacteriia bacterium
TTGACTTGGTATCGAGTTGGTTATTGGTAATTTGTTTATTTACACTACATAAGTCACTTGAGATTGAGGAGCTAATTAATGTGCCAATTAATTGATGTGCTAATTAATCTCATGGAAAAGGAGTTTACACATAAAATATTCCTCCTCCGAAAAAAAACAAGGCTCCTGACAAAAAAAACAAAGCTCCTGATAAAAAAAACAAGGCTCCTGACAAAAAAAACAAAGCTCCTGATAAAAAAAACAAGGCTCCTGATAAAAAAAACAAGACTCCTGACAAAAAAAACAAGACTCCTGATAAAAAAAACTAACCTCCTGACAAAAAAAACAAGGCT
The DNA here is from genome assembly GCA_011391075.1 of Flavobacteriia bacterium. Lineage (GTDB taxonomy): Bacteria > Bacteroidota > Bacteroidia > Flavobacteriales > Flavobacteriaceae. The sequence continues at coordinate 333 of JAABRF010000070.1, forward strand.
CCTGACAAAAAAACAAGCCTCCTACACAATCGAACAAGACTCCTTTTTGTAAACAAATATACCTACATGAACGTGTAAATCAAATCCTGCCTTTTTTTGGAGGTATAAAAAATTCATTTGTAACATTTGAAACATCAAATTTTGACTGTCATTTTTATATTAGGTTGACTAAAAATGTATCTTTATTCCCTTAAAATAATAAAAAGAAAAAATTGACACTCAAAACCTTACTTTATTCTACTATTTTATTAGTAACCTACCTATTGGAAGCACAAAGTATTTACAAACCTAGAGGTTGTTCTGCTAGTGTTGGTACCGGAGTTTCTACTATGGTCTTACAGCATCCACAAGACAGGTATCAATTGATAACCCTCAAGTGGTCTGATATTGAACCTTCTCCGGGAGTATTTACATTTACCGGCTTACAAAACGAAATCAACATCGTTACTTCATACAATAAAAAGTATGCATTAGCCATTTCAAGTGGCGGTCTTGGAAGTCCGGCATGGCTTATAGACACGCTCAACGCACCCTATATAGATTATCTTTTTCAAGGAACAATTCCGTCAAAATTACCGCTTTGGTGGGATCCCATTGTACAGCAAAGGATTTCATTGATGGTAACCGCTTTAGGAAATCAGTTTGCCGACGATCCGGCACTCGCTCTGGTTTACGTTACCCAAATGACCGCCAATGGAAATGAAGGACATTTGAATGGAATCAACATGACAACGATGTATGCGAATGGTTTTACGCCTACCAATTGGATCAATGCAGCCAAACAAACCACCTATTATTACACAACCGCTTTTCCCGAAAAAGCAATTGCATTTGAAGTGCATGATGTGGATGGATCCAATGTAATTCCAACAACCATCATCAACGATTTATACAACGATGCTGCCACTTGTCAACGAGTTGGAGTAGCGATTTGGTGGTTATCAGGCAAAACAACTTATCAAACAAATCTACTCACTACAATACAAGAATTTGAAGGAGATAAATATGCCCAACTCATAGGAAGGTCAAATCAACCGGAAAGATTTCAAGACGGATTAATTGAAACTGCTTTTATTCAAGCCAAACAGCTCGGTATTCGGTATATTGAACCATGGCTCTATGAATATCAAAACAATACAATTAACAGCACCCTACTTGACTTTAACGATTGGGCAGACATCCAATTTACTAGTGAAGATACTTGTGCAAATCTTGCCATCGCATCCAATGATCAGGAGGATGAAAATACATTTTCAGTTTATCCAAATCCAACCACAAACATTTTGACCCTTCATTTTTCTGACACTTCCTTTTCAAATACCAAAATTCAAATATACAATACGATAGGCTGTTTGGTAAAAGAAATTGAACTCCAACCAAATGGTCAAATAGACATTTCGGAGCTTGACAAAGGATTGTATTTTGTTGGCATAAAAGACTTCCCACAAAAAACATCCATATTCATAAAGCAATAATGCAATCATTTAAACGAATTACATAACCTTACCCATTGAATGAAATTAAAATAATTATTACAAATCCGGTTCAAGACATAGGAATGTTGTCCCCAACTTTTTAAAAAATTACGTAGCTTTGTACCAAACGTTAACATTATGAGTACTTGGGTTATCATTGGGCTTATTGTCATTGTATTACATTTGTTTATCGGTTTTGGATGGTTGCTTTACTTACTGACGGCAGCTCCCAAAAAGAAAGAAAACACTGAAGAACATGAATCCAAATGAGGCTTTGCATATCATAGACCACATGGGAGTAGCTTTGCGATGCAACCGCGAACGAGCAGCTACTATTTTTTTAAATGATTCCGAGGGATTGCCCACAATTTTACCTATTGTTTTTGATCCTACCTATAAAAATCATCACAAAGCAGCTTGGATTGTCGAAATCATTGCAGAAAGGGATTTACATCTCCTCTACTCTTTTCTGGGAATTTTTGCTTCGCATGTATCGGTTGTGAAAAAAGATTCTGCGGTGAGATCATTGGCGAAAATATGCCGTTGGATTGCCTTGCGCTATGTGAATCAGAAAGAAAAATTGATCTTGGATGCGCTTTCCATTTCGGATGTTTTGAAAATAGTAGAAGTGGGTTTTGATTGGATGATTGGCCCTTATCCCGTGGCTCCAAAGGCTTATACTATGGATACACTGTATGCTTTTGGAAGTTTGGACCATCCCGATTTAAAATGGGTGCATGATTCATTAAAAGATGTAATTTTACAGCAAATTCAAAAGGGTTCTCCGGGATTTCAAAATCATGGGGAGAAGATTTTGGGAAAGATTGGAGTTGGCAGTTAGTAGTGAGCAGTTGGCAGTTAGTAGTTTCGATGGACATTGAATGAATAAAAATATAGATTAAAGCGTAAAATAATGCAAAACTTAACCACTTTAAACAGCATAAGTCCTATAGATGGGAGGTATTTTCAATCGACGAGATTGTTGAGCGCTTATTTTTCTGAATATGCTTTGTTTCAATACCGAGTTCGCGTGGAAGTGGAATATTTCATTGCGCTTTGCGCGTTGGATTTGCCTCAATTGCCTAAACTTACTGCTGCTCAAAAGGAAACTTTGAAGCGGATTTATTTGGATTTTAATGAAACGGATGCCCTGAAAATCAAAGAAATTGAAAAAGTCACCAACCACGATATCAAAGCGGTTGAATATTACATCAAATATAAATTTGACGAAATCGGATTAACGCCTTACAAAGAATTTATCCATTTTGGGTTGACTTCGCAAGACATCAACAATACGGCTATTCCCTTGTCACTAAACGAGGCTTTTGATGGAGTGTATTATCCACAGTTGGCGCAATTGTTATCCAAATTGGTACAATGTACCGAACAGTGGAAAGATATTCCCATGTTGGCACATACTCACGGGCAACCAGCTTCTCCTACCCGATTGGGAAAAGAAATGGGGGTTTTTGTCGAAAGATTGACCCAACAAATCACTTCTTTACAAGGCATTCCTTATGCTGCTAAATTTGGAGGTGCCACCGGCAATCTCAATGCACATGTAGTGGCATATCCTGATGTGGACTGGAAACAATTTGCTACTGAATTTGTCGAACAAGTTTTGGGTTTGCATCATTCTTTTCCAACTACTCAAATCGAACATTACGATCATCTCGCTGCGACTTTCGATGCCATGAAACGAATCAATACCATCCTTGTAGATTTTTCTAGAGATATCTGGCAATACATTTCAATGGGCTATTTCAAACAAAAAATAAAAGAAGGTGAAGTGGGTTCTAGCGCCATGCCACACAAAGTAAATCCCATAGACTTTGAAAATGCCGAGGGCAATTTGGGTTTGGCCAATGCGCTTTTCGAACACTTATCGGCTAAGTTGCCTATTTCGCGTTTGCAAAGAGATTTGACAGACAGCACGGTATTGAGAAATATTGGAGTTCCATTTGGATATACTTTGATAGCCTTTACATCTTTGATAAAAGGATTGGACAAACTCATCGTAAATGAAGCAAAACTCCACGCCGATTTGGAAGATCATTGGATTGTGGTAGCAGAAGCCATTCAAACCATTTTGAGGAGAGAAAATTATCCGCAACCCTATGAGGCATTGAAAGCCTTAACCCGAACCCATGACCAAATTAATAGGGAAACTATTCATGTTTTTATTGAACAATTGAATGTATCGGAAAAGGTGAAAACCGAACTCAAAAACATAACCCCATTCAATTACACCGGATTGTAATTTTGTAACATTTTACAAAAAAAACAACTAACCTAAACCTTTCACTTCAAAGAAAGAAACCTTAAACCTTAAACCAGCCTCGCCGGCAAGGCGGGCCTTAAACATTAAACTAACCTATGGCTTCAGGATTTTTTGCACTTTTTGACGATATTGCCACTTTGATGGATGATGTTGCAACTATGGGAAAGTTAGCAACAAAAAAAACCGCGGGTATTTTAGGAGATGATTTGGCGGTAAATGCCGAAAAAGGCACCGGATTTGTATCAACACGCGAATTACCTGTGATATGGGCGATAACCAAAGGTTCGTTTCTCAACAAACTCATCATACTACCGCTAATCGTAGGGTTGAGTTCCTTTGCCCCATGGGCTGTAAATCCAATTTTGATGTTGGGAGGTTTGTATTTGGCCTATGAAGGAGCTGAAAAAATCTTTGAATATTTCTTTCCACATCACAATTTGGTAGAAGAAGCCATTGAAACACAAGAACTCTACGATGTAGATATAGAAGCTACCGAAAAGAAAAAAATCAAATCGGCTATTTTGACTGATTTTATTCTTTCCTTGGAAATCATCATCATTACTTTGAGTACCGTTGATGAAGAAAGTTTGACCGTAAGGATTTTGGTATTAATTTTAATTGCCATAATTACCACTGTTGGGGTTTATGGAATCGTAGCCTTGATCGTGAGATTGGATGATATGGGATTGGCCTTGATTCGAAAAGGTGAAAAATACAAGAAAAAATCTTTGGAAAAAATAGGTTCTTTAATGGTACAATCACTACCATATGTGATCAAAATTCTGGCCGTAGTAGGAACCCTAGCGATGCTTTTTGTAGCCGGCGGAATTTATGTACATAATGTGCATCAAATACACGAATGGTTGCATTTTTTACCTTCTTTTCTTGCTGAATTTTTGGTGGGAATTATTGCAGGTATTTTCGCGCTTATAGTGGTGAATGGGTTTAAATGGGTTAAAAATAAGTTTAAATAAGTTTAAAACTCCAATTTACAATTTTCAAATATTGATGGATTAAATTAGGTCAATTTATAAAGATATACAATTTAGTAAATGTAATAAAACAAAACTCTTTATAAATTAGTAAACATACTTTGATATATAAATAAATTTAATTACGTTTGCCCCATAAACATAAACAAATGACTCAAGTCAATTCTTACTATCAATTCTTTTACTTTTATTTTAGCCATAAAAGCCGGAACTGATTTGTTTGTAATTGATTGAATGACAATATTGAAAAGTTCCGGTTTTTATCGGAACTTTTTTTATGTCCAATTTTGAATGAATATTTTAAGAACGAATAATAAATCACATGATTTTAGCAATTCAAGGCATTAAAGGTTCGTATCACCATCAAGTTGCCACCAACTTATATGGCGAGGAAATCGAATTGATTGAATGTCCCAATTTTACCGACATTCCTCCTTTATTGAAAGGACATAAAGCCGATAAAGCTATCATGGCCATTGAAAATACTATTGCAGGTGCTATTTTGCCCAATTACAATCTATTGGATGAATTTAACTTACATATTTTAGGGGAATACTACTTGCCGATTCAACACCAATTGATGGCATTGGCAGGACAAAATATCAAAGATATCAGGGAAGTTTGGTCGCACCCCATGGCACTCGAACAATGTAGAAAATACTTCCGACCTTATCCACACATCAAACTCATTGAAGCTAAGGATACCGCTGAAGTTGCCAAAATTATTCAAGAAAAACAATTGATAGGTATAGCAGCAATTGCTTCGGTAAAAGCTGCAGAAATCTACCAACTTCATATTATAGCAGATGGGATTCAAACCCATTTTTCAAACTTTACCCGTTTCGTAATTCTCTCTGCAGAAAAAGGCTCAGAAAAGCCCAATTACAACAAAGCTTCTATCAAATTCAGTTTATCGGATCAAACCGGAAGTTTGCTATCAGCACTTCAAGTCTTAAAATCTAATAATCTAAATTTGAGCAAAATACAATCACTTCCCATCATTGAAAAACCTTGGGAATATGCCTTTTTCGCCGATATGATTTTTACCGATGTAATGCAATTTGAAAAAGCCATATCCGAATTGATACCCATGGTAAACGAACTAAAAATATTTGGGAAATACGAACATAAAAATTCATTTAGAATCTAATCATTCTAAAAAATAATCCTACAGTGAAACACGCCAATAGACTACAAAACGTAAACGAATACTATTTTTCTGAAAAACTTCGGGAAATTCAAAGTTTGGTAGAGCAAGGAAAACCCATCATCAACTTGGGCATCGGAAATCCCGACTTACCTCCACCACCTCAAGCTATAGAAGCCATGCATCAGGCTTTGGATGATGTCAGCAAACACGGTTATCAACCTTACAAAGGGATTGTCGCTTTGCGAAATGCCATTTCGGCTTTTTATACGAAACATTATACCGTCACTTTAGATCCCCATTCGGAAATTTTACCTTTGTTTGGAGCCAAAGAAGGCATTATGCACCTTTCAATGGCGTATCTCAATCCTGGAGATGCTGTATTAGTTCCCAATCCGGGTTATGCATCCTACTCTTCTATAGCTCAACTATTGGAAACGCAAATAATCCATTACGATTTGACTACCGAAAACAATTGGATTCCGGATTTTGAGCAATTAGAAAAAATGGATTTATCCAAAGTAAAAATGATGTGGGTCAATTATCCCAATATGCCCACAGGAGCGAAAGCAACAACTCTTTTGTTTGAAAAACTAATAGCTTTTGGAAAGAAACACGATATTTTAATCGTCAATGACAATCCGTATAGTTTTATATTGACTGAAAAACCAAGGAGTATTTTACAAGTAGATGGAGCAAAAGAGGTGGCAGTTGAACTCAATTCGTTGAGTAAAAGTTTTAATATGGCCGGATGGCGTGTAGGCATGATGGTTGGTAATCAAGAAATTATATCCAATGCGCTTAAAGTAAAATCCAATATGGACAGTGGCATGTTGTATGGCTTGCAAATGGGTGCTTCTGCAGCATTGGAGATCAATTCAGATTGGTTTGAACAACAGAATCAAACTTACAGCAAACGTAGAAGTATCGTATGGAAAATAGCTGATAAACTGAGATTTACATATGATAAAAGTGCTGAAGGGTTTTTTGTTTGGATGCGACTTCCCGATGGCATTCAATCCTATGACATGGCAGATAAACTCTTATATGAACACAATATTTTTGTAACTCCGGGAAGTATTTTTGGAAGTAATGGAAATCATTATGTTCGTTTTTCACTCTGTATCAATGAAGAAAAATTGGAGGAAGTTTTACAAAGAATATCATCAAAATGATTGTTTTTTATCGAGAAACAATTTTAAAATATCAATCAAATACAAATGCATCACATCAAACATATATCCATTATAGGATTAGGACTCTTGGGAGGATCGATGGCTTTGGCGCTTAGAAAAATCACAGGCGCGCAAATTTATGGCATGGATCAAAATGCCCATCATTTGGAAAAAGCCTTATCATTGGGACTCATTGATGAACCAATAAAATTAGAGGAACTGCATCAAACCGATTTAGTTGTTGTAGCCATTCCAGTCAATAAAATAGCCGAAGTTACAGCTCAAATATTGGATCAAATCCAACCCAATGCGTTGGTTTTTGACACAGGTTCAATCAAATCGAGTATCTGTGAAGCCTTGAAAAGTCATCCCAAACGCAATCAATTCATTGCTTGTCATCCAATAGCCGGAACTGAGTTTTCGGGACCTGAAGCCGCTTTTGATACTTTATTCGAAGGAAAAAAGAATATCATTTGCGATGCCGATTTATCGCGCCCCGACTTATTGGAAAAGGCTTTGCTCCTATTTGAAGAACTTCACATGAAAACAGATTTCATGAATAGCATTGAACACGACAAACACATTGCGTATGTATCGCATTTGTCGCATATCAGTTCGTTTATGTTGGGTAAAACGGTCATGGAAATTGAAAAAGACGAAGAAAGCATCTTTAACATGGCAGGAAGTGGATTTGAATCAACAGTACGTTTGGCTAAAAGTTCACCGACAACTTGGACACCTATTTTTATTGAGAATAAAGCATCCATTTTAAAATCATTGGAAGAATACATGAAAAACCTGAATGAATTTGCCGAATTGATTGAAAAGGATAATTTTGATGCCTTGTATAAAATCATGTCGGATACGAATCATATTAGAGAAGTATTGGATAGACATTAACACTTTGACTCGCTCAGTAATATTTATTAGGAAAATAGTTATTGGAATATAGTAAATAGAAAATAAATTAAAAATTACAACATATGCAAAATGACAAATCATTAGGGAAATGGTTAACGGACATGAATTTGGGTCATCCATTGACCATTGCCGGTCCTTGTAGTGCTGAAACACAAGAACAAGTATTAAACATTGCACATCAATTGAGTTCGGATACGAGTAGAGTGACAGTTTTTAGAGCCGGCGTTTGGAAACCGCGAACACGTCCGGGTAGTTTTGAAGGGATTGGTGCTTTGGCATTACCTTGGTTACAACAAGTTAAAAAAGAAACGGGTTTACTAACAGCTGTAGAAGTTGCCAATGCCCATCATGTCAAATTGGCTTTGGAATTTGACGTAGACATTCTTTGGATTGGAGCCAGAACTACGGTCAATCCATTTGCTGTTCAAGAAATTGCAGATGTTTTGCAAGGCAGTGACAAGATTGTATGGGTAAAAAATCCCATCAATCCTGATTTGGAATTGTGGATAGGTGCCTTTGAACGCTTGTATAAAGCAGGTATAACCAAATTGGGAGCCATTCACAGAGGTTTTTCGAGTTACAATAAATCTCAATATCGCAACCAACCCAATTGGCAAATTCCCATCGATTTCAAAAGTCGTTTTCCCGATATTCCCATGATTTGCGATCCTTCACACATTTGCGGACGCAGAGATACGATTGAAAGCGTGGCACAAACAGCCTTGGATTTACAATATGATGGTTTAATGATCGAAACCCATCACAATCCCGACGTTGCTTGGAGCGATGCCATGCAACAAATTACGCCTACCGTTTTGCACGAAATGATACATCGGTTGACCGTAAGAGAAAAGGTATTTCAGGATGCTACCCACATCAATCAATTGGGTGTTTT
>JAABRF010000071.1 GCA_011391075.1 Flavobacteriia bacterium
AAGTGGTTGTTCTACCAGTATAGTTGGAACAGTAACCGTTAATCCATTGCCAAGTGCATTGGTATTTACACCTACTGCACCCGAAGTTTGTGTTGATGGAATTGTAAGTGTTAATGTTACTGGAGGGTCAATGCCTGGTAGTGTCATTTTTGATGAGAATTTTAATGGTGTAACAAACACATGGACAACTGTAAATAGTTCAACGGGAACTAATGCAGCAAATGCCGCATGGACATTGAGAAATAGTGGATATGTATATTCTACTTATGGTCCTTTTGTATCTAATGATAACACACAGTTTTATCTTTCAAATAGTGATTCAGCGGGAAGTGGAAGTGTAACGAATACAGCTCTAGTTTCTCCAAGTTTCAGTACTGTTGGATATGAAAGTGCTTCTGTTTCTTTCTGGCATTATTTCAAATCAGCAGGCACAGCAAAAGTTCAATACAGCATCGATGGAGGAACGGTTTGGACAGATATCCAATCTTTTACTACAACACAAGGCGCTATTGGAGCATTTGTATTAGCAAATGTTACTATACCAAGTCTTGCTTTAAATCAAGCTGACGTAAAATTAAGGTTTAAATATGATGCTACATGGCAATATTTTTGGGCAATTGATAATGTAGTGTTATCAGGTTCAGAATTTAAACCTGTTGTTTGGTCCCCTCAAAGCAACTTATATACCGATGCTGCTGCAACCAATCCTTTGATGGCTTTTCAAAATGCAAGAACAGTTTACTTTAAATCAAACACTGTTGGCCCTGTAAATTATACTGCAACAGCAATTAATAATCCAACAGGTTGCGATAGAGATACTAATTTTACAATCACTGTATTACCCAATACTACTTTAGCTTATACTTCTGGTGATGTTACGCAATCCGTTTGTGTAGATACTGCAATAACTGATATCGTTTATACAGTTACGAATGGTACCGGAGCATCTGCTTCAGGATTACCAGCTGGTGTAATTGGAACTTATAGTTCTGGAACATATACATTGAGTGGAACACCAACTGCTGTAGGAACTTATGATTATGCCGTCTGGGGAACCGGTACTTGTGAGCCTTCAATGGCATTGACGGGTACAATCGTTGTAGATCCGAATACTACTTTGGCTTTAACATCGGGAGAAACCAATCAAACTGTTAACAATGGTTCATCTATTACGGATATTGTATATACAGTAACCAATGGAACTTCTGCAAATGTGACAGGATTACCATCAGGTGTTAACGGAACTTATAACGCAGGGGTATTTACCATTAGTGGTATACCTACTCAGGTAGGAACCTTTAATTATTCTGTTACCGGAACAGGTACTTGTGCTTCTTCAGCAGCATTGACCGGAACTATCACAGTAAATAGTTGTGATATAGGTTGGGCTAACCTACAGTGGCCAGGTTCAGGTACAATTAATACATGTGGAACATATGATGTGTATGCACAAGTATGGATGTCTGGAGTTACCGAAGCAGCAGGTGCCGGAGATGGCATAACTGCGTGGATGGGTATTTCAACTACCGATACAGATCCTTCTACTTGGACAGAAGCCAATTGGTATCCGGCAACATTTAATGTACAATCGGGTAATAATGATGAATTCATGCATACATTCTCCAATTTAACAGCAGGTAATTATTTTATTGCCAGTAGATTTAAATATACTTGTGGTTCTTACTATTATGGAGCCTACAATGCTGGTGGCGGTGGTGCATGGGATGGAACCAATAATGTTAATGCAACTCTTACCGTAAATGCAATTGCTCCTCCAACCGGAGATGCCACTCAAACCTTCTGTAATGCAGGAACTATCGCTGATTTAATTGCTGTTGGTGATAATTTAAAATGGTATGATGCAGCTACTCTTGGTAATGAATTGACTTTGTCAACAGCATTGGTTAATGGAACGCATTATTTTGCATCTCAAACGGTAAGTGGTTGTGAAAGCACCGCTAGATTAGATGTTACTGCTGTGGTTAATATCACTGCAGCTCCTATGTCTGTTGCCGCTAAATGGACTTATGAACCTATTCAAGGAACAAATGCCAATCCAACTCCAAATATAGGAACCGGAACTTCTACATTGATAGGGGCTATGACTGGAGTTGGGACTGCTACTGGAATGAATACAACTACTGGTTGTGGTTCGCAAACAACAGGTACTACAGCTTGGGCAATCGGTACAGCTAATCCTGGAACCACTAATGAAAGTAGTGGTGCACAATGGAATGTTGCTACTACTGGCTTATCAAACTTGAATTTGTCTTGGGAACAACGTTTCTCCAATGCTTCAACCAATACGTTAAGATTACAATACACTACAGATGGCGCATCTTGGAACAACTTTGATATGACTGAAACCAATACTACATATTGTTTGGGATCTATCAACAATGGTCGTTTTGAAACCAATACAACCGGTGATAATTATAGAAGAATCACTGTTGATTTATCAAGTATTCCAGAAGTTAATGATAATGCCAACTTCGGATGGAGAGTCGTTGCGGCTCATTATCAGGAAACAGGTGAATTTAGAAGAGTAACTGCTCCTGGAACTATTTCTACTGGTGGAACTTGGCGTTTTGACAACGTAACTTTAAGTGGTACTTCTACTCAAACCTTCTGCGAAGGAGCAACTGTTTCTAACTTAAATGCTACTGGTACCGAAATCAAATGGTATACTGCTGCAACTGAAGGAACCGAATTAGTTTCTACTGAAACATTAGCCACCGGAACCTATTATGCTTCACAAACATTAAATGCTTGTGAAAGTCAAACAAGATTGGCTGTTCAAGTGGTCATTAATCCGAATACTACAATCGCATTGACAAGTGGTGATGTGAATCAAACTGTATTGAATGGAATTGATATTACTGATATCGTATATACCATAACTAATGGAACAGGTGCAACTGTGACCGGTTTACCAAATGGAGTTATCGCTACTTATCTTGCTGGAACTTTAACCATCAGCGGAACACCAATTGAAAATGGTACATTCAATTACTCCATTTATGGAACAGGTACTTGTGCTTCGTCTTCAGTATTAACCGGAACCATTACCGTTAATGATTGTGTTATCGGATGGGCAAATCTACAATGGCCTGGAAACGGAACCATCAATACTTGTAATCCTTATGGTGTTTATGCACAGATTTGGATTGACGGCGTGACCTATGCTCCCGGTGCTGGTGCCAATATCACAGCTTGGATTGGATTGTCTACTGAAAACACCGACCCATCTACATGGACTGAAACGATTTGGTATCCTGCTAGCTTTAATATGCAAGTAGGTAACAATGATGAATTCTGGTATGACTTCAGTAATCTGCCTGCGGGTACTTATTATATTGCCAGTAGATTCAAATATGCTTGTAGCCCATTTTACTATGGTGGATTCCAAGGTGGTGCATGGAATGGTACATCCAATGTCAATGCGCTATTGACCGTTAATGCCATTACAATGCCAACAGGAAATACAACTCAGTATATGTGTAGTACTTCGCCTTTTACAACTTTGAATGATTTGAATGTTGTGGCAGGTGGTACATTAATATGGTATGATGCTGCTTCAGGTGGTAACGTACTACCGGGTACTACAAGTATGATAGCCGGTACGACCTATTATGCAGCCAACCAACAAGATGGTTGTGAAAGTGCTCGTCTAGCCGTTTTAGTCCAAGAAGATTGTAGCCTTGCTATAGATCCGGAAACTGAAATGATACGCATGTATCCCAATCCAACTGCCGACTTCTTAAATCTTGTATCCGAAACAGGTATCAAAGATGTAGAAGTATTCAACCAATTGGGTCAAAAGGTACAAGTTTCATTACTTACTCCAGAAAAATTGGATGTTACCCAACTTTCAATTGGCACGTATGTAATTCGACTAACGCTGATGAATGGAAACATTTCCTCACAAATTTTTATAAAGAAATGATAGGTATTGAAACCAATATCTAAACTTTTGAACTTTTAAAAATGAAAGGCTGCCTTATGAATCAGGCAGCCTTTCCTGTTTTAAAACAACACATATTTGCAGACTTTCAAATCAAAATTGAAATCTTTAAGGCAAATAAACTATCTTTACCAACATTTTTCTGAGCAAGTTTTTTTTATTTAAAACAGTTTCAATTTTCATTCCTACCCAAAGAAAAACTTTAAACTTTAAACCTTAAACTTTAAACTATTCATCATGTCAGCCATAACCAAAGAATATAAAAGAGTAACGGTAAAATCTCTGATAGAGATGAAAGCCAATAAAGAAAAAATTGCCATGCTTACCGCTTATGATTATACCATGGCTAAAATAGTGGATCACGCCGGAATTGATATCATATTGGTCGGTGATTCAGCCTCCAATGTTATGGCCGGACATGAAACAACACTTCCCATCACTTTGGAACAAATGATCTATCATGCCAGTTCGGTTATCCGTGCAGTCAAAAGAGCTTTGGTCGTTGTAGATTTACCTTTTGGCTCCTACCAAGGCAATTCCCGAGTAGCATTGGAAGCCGCTATCAGAATCATGAAAGAATCGGGTGGACATGCTGTAAAAATGGAAGGCGGAAGCGAAATTCAAGAATCTGTCATTCGGATTTTATCGGCTGGAATACCGGTAATGGCACATTTGGGCTTGACCCCACAATCCATCTATAAATTTGGAACTTATACTGTAAGAGCCAAGGAACAGGCAGAAGCTGAAAAACTCAAATCCGACGCCAAACTCATGCAAGAATTAGGTTGTTTTGCCCTAGTTTTGGAAAAAGTACCGGCAAAATTGGCAGCTGAAGTGGCGAAAGATTTAACCATTCCCGTCATAGGAATTGGCGCCGGCGGTGGTGTAGATGGTCAGGTATTGGTAACCCACGATATGTTGGGTATGACCCATGAATTTAGTCCTCGTTTTCTGAGAAGATACTTGGATTTATTCAATGAAATGAGCCAAGCTTTCACCAAATATACCGAAGATGTGAAAAGTGGAGATTTTCCAAATGCTGAGGAACAATATTGAGTTTTACATTTCTCAATTGCATAAAAAATGAAAAAGTACAAATATATTTTGATTGGATTTCTTGTATTGTTGGGTGTTCTGACCACATGGAAACCTCTTTTTCCGCACGACCAACTCTTGCAACACATTGGAACATTAGGATTAATCATCATCTTGATCCATGATGCTCAAACTTCCAAACAATGGTTGGGTTTTCTTGGAATCTTCGGATTTACAGTTTTACACATCATCGGCGCTCGTTATGTTTATTCCAATGTACCTTATTACGAATGGTTTCCTTCCTTGTTTTCCTATACCGAACGCAATCATTTCGACCGATTCGTACATCTTGGATTTGGTGTTTTATTCTTTCCCTATCTCTTTCAAATCGCATCAAAATGGGGTATACATTCCATTTTTAAAACCCTTTTGGTCACTTGGATGATGCTTCAAAGCATGAGCTTGATATACGAATTGCTCGAATGGAATCTCACCTTGATGGCTTCTCCCGAAGATGCTGAAACCTACAATGGACAACAAGGCGATAGATGGGATGCACAGAAAGACATGGCATTGGCTATGTTGGGGTCAACTCTTGTCGGACTCTTCTATTTGTTTTCCAATTTCAGGAAAAACAGACACAATAGCCTTCAAAAAACTTAATTACTCAACATGAATATTCGAGAAATCAGGAATCTCATTGAAAATGAAATTGAAAAAACCCGTCAAAATATAGAAAGTTATAAAGAAAAAACACAACCTACGCCTCCTGATTGTGCTGTTGACATTGCCTCTCGAATGGATGCACTTCAACATAAAAACATTTATGCCGCCTCTTTAATTCAAGCTGAAATTAAACTTAATAATTTGGAAAAAGCAATGAATTCTTTAGGGACAAAAGATTTTGGAATTTGTAGAAAATGTAAACAACCCATTCCAATAGCAAGAATTCTCATTCGCCCTGAGAGTCTATATTGCGTGCATTGTACGGAATAAAAAAACTATAAACCCCAAAGGTTTTGAAAACCTTCGGGGTTTGATCTTAAAATATAAAACTTGAAAACCCTTACGGTTCCCAGTACAATTCTTTAAAATTCACAATTTGATTGTTTTCAATCACGGCACCTTCACTTTCCAAAAGTTGTTGCATCAGGTTTGTGCCTTCAAAATGGTGTTTACCGGTGAGGATTCCTTTGCTGTTCACCACTCTATGCGCAGGAACATCTTCTAATCCATGAGAAGCATTCATCGCCCAACCTACCATACGAGCACTGCGTCCTGAACCCAAATGACGAGCAATAGCACCGTAACTTGTCACCCTACCATAAGGAATAAGACGGGCGATTTGATAAACTCTTTCAAAAAAATTCTCATTTTTATCCATTAATATCCAATGATTTAAGAAAATCCATTGCATTTAAAACCGGTATTTGGGCTGTTTTAAAATCTTTTTCATTTCTACTGATCATCATATCACATTGGCTAGCCAAAGCACTATAATATTGAATGGCATCTTCAAAATCATTAAAACTCGAAAGAATAGCTTTATCAACAACCGCATTGTCAACATGTGATATCGAACAAAGTACTCTGAATTTTTTAATTTTTTCAACAACCGTTTTACTATTCTCGTATTGTGATAGTATATAATAGGTTGTTGCAATAGTGGTAGGTGAAGTAAACAATTCAATTTTTTTTTGATCGGCTAGAGATAGTAATTTTGCCGCTGCATTATAAAAAGGAGTTCTTTCTCCCAAAAAATCAATAACAATATTGGTATCCAAAAAAACCTTATGCATATTATTGATGCTTTTTGCTTATGTGATTAGCATATTCTTTTTTGTAATCTAAGTCATTTGGAACCTTAATTCCAGTTGATATGCTTTTTACAAATGGAGTGATTTGAAAGGCATCTTCTTCAGTACGAGTCACAAAATCTAGGTAATTTTCTATCATTCTAGATAAACTTGTTTGCTTATCTTGAGCTAACTTTTTGGCTCTTTTGATGATGTTTTCATCTAATTTTAAGGTTAATTTAGTATCCATAACAAAGGTTTTAATTTTTATTTTATTTAGTGATTGTCTAGATTCTGAGGTAATATCAATATTCAATTGTTTCAAGTTTCTGGTTTCATGTTTCACCCAGCATCAAACATCCATCACCCATCAGTTTCAAGTTACAAACAATATTTTCAATAAAAAATTTATTGAAAACAGATACAACAAAGCTAAATTATTTAAATCGTACGTGCAAATATAAAATATTTATCCGTATAGCGATATAAAATTTGTTTTATCTCGGAAATGTGAATTGCAAATAAGTAATGGGTTTTTCAGAAAATATTTTTTCGTAAAAAGTTTGGACTTCGGTTACGATAGCCGGTGCGCCTTCTTGTCTATAAACATCGTTATTGGCGTATAAAATAGGATAACCCAATCCGGTGAGTAAACCCAAAGTATATCCATGTAGAAACTCGCTGTCGGTTTTGAGGTGTACCAATCCTTTTGGTTTTAAAATTTGGTGATATTTATCCAAAAAAGTCGGATTGGTCAAACGGTGTTTGGTGCGTTTGAATTTGATTTGAGGATCGGGAAAGGTAATCCAAATTTCGGAAACTTCACCTTCGGCAAAACAAAAATCTATCAACTCTATTTGAGTTCTGATGAATGCTACATTGGTAATTTGATTTTCAACAGCGGTTTTGGCTCCTCTCCAAAAACGAGCGCCTTTGATGTCGATGCCAATAAAATTGACTTGTGGATTTCTTTCAGCTAATGCTAAGGTATATTCACCTTTGCCACATCCCAATTCCAATACAATCGGGTTTGAGTTATTAAAAAAAGAATGCCATTTACCCTTCCAAGAAAAATTATTGAGAACTTCCTCTCTGGTAGGTTGAATGACATTTTCAAACGTTTCGTTTTCACGAAAGCGTTTTAGTTTATTTTTACTGCCCACTTTTGATTATGCCAGGTCTTCTTTACCTTCTTTTTTGTATTTGAACATTTGCCCCATCCAATAGAAAAGAGCAATAAATCCGATGAGGATTAAAACCCAACTCATGGCATTGGAAGCCCACCAACCTGAAATTCCCTTTCTAAAAAAGTCATAGGGTAAAAAAAGTACATTTTCAAAAAGACTTGCCAATAAAGTCCAGATATTATTTGCTAACATAACTCAGTATTTGTTTACTTTTGCAAAACTACATTTTTTTTTTAATTTTATACTTTTCAGGTGAGATTTGTAAAAAGATTCTTCCTAAAGTCGAGAAAAAAAAGGGTGGATTATTACGTAATCATAAACATTTACCAAAGCAATCGGTCATGCTAGCTAAATTTTTCCACAAATCGGAGCCCATCAGTTTGATTAGCTTAGTATTGCTATTGGCTGTGTGGGTATTTTACTACCAGTTTTCTATAGCCCATATTCCTTTTAACTTAAGCAGTTTGGGGGTGGCATTGGGCGTTTTCATATTTTTTATTTTTATATTGGTATTGTACGATTTTCTCTTTCAAAAATACCGATTGACACCAGCCAATCACTATGCAATTTTCGTTTTAATTGTACTCATTGGGGTTTTCCCGGATGTGTTGGATGTCTCCAATATTACCATTTCCAATGTGTTAATAATCTTGTCTTTTCGGAAACTCTTGAGTTTGAGAAACAAGGATAATCTTTTATCCAAATTATTTGACAGTGGGTTTTTGATAGGTATTTCCTATTTGGTTTATCCCAATAGTATTGTTTTTCTAATACTGATTTATTTGAGCTATTTTGTCTACTTGAAAATTATTGACAAACGGTTGCTCATTCCCTTGATTGGGTTTGTCACACCTTTGTTTTTAACCTTTACCTATTTGTTGTTTTTCGATAAGATTGGGCAATTTAAAACCCTAACCGAATTCAATTTCAACATAACATTTACTTGGTTTCACAATTGGCATTTTTCAATTCCATTTATGATTTTGGGATTTGTGTTGTTGATATTGATTTTCAAATATGCTTCGGTCAATGTATTTTCAGACCTCGAGGAAGAACGAAATTACAAATTGGTCATCGCCCAATTACTCATAGGAATACTAATGCTGGTATTGAATGGTGCAGAAATAAAAGACAGTATCATGCTGATTTTCTTTCCTGCTGCCATATTGA
>JAABRF010000072.1 GCA_011391075.1 Flavobacteriia bacterium
TAGTAGCAGAATTTTGATTTTCCATTTGATATAGATTTAGTGGTTAGTAAAGTACAAAGATATGTTTATTTTAGATTTGCGATTTACGATTTACAAATTATTTTTAACAGCAAAAGATTAATCAATTGATAATTAAAAACTTAATTATTATTATTTAAATATTGGTTTATAAATTAATTTACAATAATCGATTTGATTTGAAATAAGCTACAATTATCTGAGAAAATCTGTTACTATAGCTATTGGGTCTAATCCCGATAACTATTGGGAACCAATATCCTAATAACTTAATAACCTAATTACAAAATTTACTCATTTAAAAAATCATCAAAACTTAACAAAATTATTTAAAAAATTAAAGCCTTAAAAATCATTTTGAGATAGTACTAAAAAAATATATACTACCATTTCCATATTCAAATTATATATTATATTTGCAGCGGCAAGTCCTACACAATCAGCTCCCTTTGAATCCTCCAGGGTGGGAACACAGCAAAGGTATTAGGTTGTAGCGGTGTGATGTAGTAAGCTTGCCATTTTTCTTTTTAATTTTTGCTATTCATTAACACATATTTTAGTACTTTAGCCATTCATTTGGAATTTCTTTTTTATCGCAAATTGCGAAACATTTGTAAACAATTTCATTTATATGTCTCAACAACTTGATAATAATCTTCAGAAAATACCTATTATCAATGTATTAGTCAAACTCACCAAACGAATTCCTATCCCTGGATTATCGGGTTTAAGTTTATTCGACATCTTGGAGATGTACCTTATTGGTATTCTTAAAGGTGCCTTAACGGCACGAGCCGGAGGTATTGCTTTTGCATTCTTGACTGCAGTTTTTCCTTTCTTGATTTTCATTTTAACTCTTATCAAATACATTCCCATAGAAGGTTTTCAAGATGACTTTTTCTATTTGATGGATCAATGGCTTCCACCAACTACATCCAAAGTAGCACATGATCAGGTACTCAATTACATCACCAATCACAATTATGGTGGATTGGTCTCCTTTTATTTCATCTTATCAGTATTTTTTATGAGTAATGGCGTTTCTGCAATTTTTGGAGGATTTCAAAACTCTTATCACATTAAAGTCAATAGGTCATTTGGGAAGTTTTATTTGGTTTCATTTGGGGTTTCACTTTTACTATCTTTCTATTTAATTACTACCGTAGCCGTTAACTTTTACTTTGAAGTAATCGTTGAAAAGTTGAGGGAAACCGGGTTGGTAAACAATAGTGTTTATTGGATTATATTCAGTCAAAAGATATTCTTTATTGCCATGGTATTTGTTTCCGTGTCAACTCTGTTCTATTTTGGAACCAAAGAAAGTAAGCATTTCAAATTTATTTCCGCCGGTTCCATTATGACCACATTGCTTATTTTGATCATGACTTATTTTTTTGGTATTTATGTCGTTCAGTTTTCTAAATACAATGAGCTTTATGGCAGTATTGGAACACTTTTGGTGTTTATGCTTTACATTTGGTTAAATTCAATACTTTTGTTGTTAGGTTTTGAACTTAATGCCAGTTTACACCAAATAAAAATAATCAATTCTAACAGACGAAATACAATTTCAAGTGTATGAAAAAATCAATTCTAAGTTTCCTTTTTTTAGGTATGATTTCTTTCTCTTTTGTTTCCACACCTAAAGAAAAATTAGATAAAGAAAATGATGCCAATGTGTTAACATGGCAAACCAGTTATGATGATGCTGTAAAATTAGCTAAGAAAAAAAAGAAACCATTACTCGTTTTCTTTACCGGAAGTGATTGGTGTGGTCCATGTAAAATGCTACATGCCGATTTATTTGAAAATGAAGAGTTTATTACATTAGCCAATAAAAAACTCATTTTATACAAAGCCGATTTCCCTAGAAACGGCGGATCGGTTGTAACACCTGAACAAAAACTTAAAAACAGTGAACTTCAATCCAAATATGGAGTTGGTGGTTTTCCGACAGTCATTGTACTCAATTCTAAGAATGAAGTAATTGGTAAACAAGTAGGTTATAATAGAAAGCAAACCACTACCTATCATTTGAAAATGATCAATGACGCCATAGTAAATTACAAATAATTTTATTTTATAAACTAATTATACATGAAAATCATTGCTATGATTCCGGCTAGATACGAAGCCAGTAGATTTCCAGGTAAACTTTTGAAAGATTTAGCAGGCAAATCGGTTATCATGCGTACTTACGATGCCACTGTTGCAACTGGACTTTTTGATGAAGTATACGTGGTTACTGATTCTGAACTCATTTTTTCGGAAATTATAAAATATAATGGAAAAGTTATCATGAGTCAAAAAGTTCATGAAACAGGTAGTGACCGTATTGCTGAAGCTATTGAACATATTGATACGGATATCGTAGTTAATGTTCAAGGTGACGAGCCTTTTGTTAATGGTCAAATATTAAAAAAGCTCATTGATGCATTTCAATCTGACATTGAAAATCAAATAGATGTTGCATCATTAATCTTCCCATTAGATAATAAAGAAGATATTGAAAACCCAAATCATGTAAAAGTGGTAGTGGATCATAACCATTTTGCTTTATATTTTTCTCGTTCTCCTATACCCTATCCGCGTGATGCAACCGCAGCAACATATTATCAGCATATAGGGGTTTACGCTTTTCGCAAAGAAGCTTTGATGCGATTTACCAAACTTCCTATGGATCCATTGGAAAAGACTGAAAAATTGGAGAATTTAAGGTTCTTGGTCAATGGAATGAAAGTAAAAATGTTGATAACCGAATACAAAAGTATCGGAATTGACGTGCCCGAAGATTTAGATAAAGCCATTAAACGGTTTAAATCTTTGTAGTTTTTTGCACATTTAACTTCTTTTATGTTTAAAAAAAAGCTATATAAAAAAAAGCCAGATAAAAATTATCTGGCTTAATAATAAATATTTGAATATTAGTATCCTCTTACTGCTTTTAACGCATCAATATTACCGTATCCAAAATCGGCTGTTTCATTGGGATAAGCAGAACCTGCAAATTTCAAACGAGCTAAAACTTGAGCTCTTGTCCAAGTTGGGTTTTTAGCCCAAACCAATGCAGCTATTCCCGCAGTAGAAGCGGTTGCTACAGAAGAACCTCCAAAATAAGAATTTTGACCGGTGTAATAACCAGCCACAGGTTGATGGTTATTGTTACCTCTTTCCATTACATAAGTAAAATCAATTTGAGAACCCCAATGACAAACATCACATTCAGTATAAGCTGAACCTTCTTCTACTCCGGTAACTGCAACTGTTTCTGCCATACTTGCTGGAAATATAACCGGATACCAATTGGTATATTCGGTTGAAGTACCACCAGCTGCAAAAATCATTTTGCCTTTACTATAAGCATATTTAACAGCATCACTTACATTACCTATAGACCAAGGATAACCAATTGACATGGAAATGATTTTAACTTGAGATTTGTTTCCCAATTCAGTCAAAGAACGGGTAACACCTCTTTGTTCCTGATAACCATCTAAAACGACATCACTTGTACCTCTGTAAGTTATTAAATTGCATTCATATGCTACACCAACTGGTGCGCCTCTTTTGTTATTGGGTGAAGCAATTGCAGAACTTGCACTCGTACCGTGTCCGCATTTATCGTGATATCCGTCGGTTGTATTGGACCATGGGTTCCAAGAATCCACATAAGCAGCATATTTTTGAATACTTCTTCCGGAATAATAATCATCAAATTCACTTCCAAACAAAATCTGATTATCAGATACACCTGTATCGATGACAGCTACTGTTACTCCTCTACCTGTACTGTAAGCCCAAGCTTGATTGATTTTGTGAGTATAATAATTCCACGGAATCTTGGCTCCAGTACTCAAAGTCCCATAATCGGCTGTAGCAATGGTTTCGCCACCTGTAGAACATCCTGAATCACTTTTGGGACCACTTTGTGGTAAACTGTAACCAGTAGGCTCGATATAGCGAATTGAATTGAGTTGGCGTAATTTTTTAACTGTTTGAAATTTTGTAATTTGTACATCAAAATAATTTAAAACGGCATCGTCATAAACCAATAATTCTTCTACTTTTTTCCCTTCTAATTCAGCAATTAAATTTAAAATGGTTTGTTTGGTTTGGTTTAAATCAGTAGGTTGGTTTCTGAAACTCTCCGTTCCATATCCTACAGCTAAAATATTTTGACCTTCAAGAGCAGCACTCCATATCAAAGCATCTGATCCTTCTTTCCAATCGAAAGAACCTTTATTTTTAAAGGAATCATCGATTTGTTTAGCAATTTCTGCAGAACTAAGAGGTGTTTGAGGCTCTTGCTCCTGAGAAGTAAGTGAGTTCAACGGTTCACGACTGCACGATGCAGCTATAAGAAGTGAACCAACAAAAAGTGTGTAGACAATTTTTTTCATACTTAAAAAATTTAATTTGTTAATTCTACAAATATAAATATTTTACTTAATCGATTGATATATTATCATTTTTTTTACATAAAAACATGAAAATAAATATAAAATTAACTTAACCCATTAATTTTCAAATTACTAAAATAAAAAAACCTTGACCGTTATAAGTCAAGGTTTAATTGGTCGGGATGACAAGATTTGAACTTGCGACCCCTTGCACCCCATGCAAGTACGCTACCAGGCTGCGCTACATCCCGAAAATATAAAATTCCAAAATAATATTCAAATTCAATTTTGATATTCAAATAGATTCTATACTATTTCAAAATTTTTGGAGTGCAAAGATATATTATATTTTTTAATTAAAATAATTACAAAAGAAAAGCATCTTAATTTTGTTAAGATGCTTTTCAATTATTGGTAAAACTTATTGTTTTTTAACTTTTTGATTTCTTGGTTTTACCTTTTGTATTATTCAAATCTTTTTTGGGATGAACGATCTTCAATTCATCAATCAAATTTTTAGCGTTCCCATATTTTTCAATGATAAACAATACATAACGTGCATCAACCATGATACTCATACAAGTTTCTGGGGAATAGTAAATATCGGCCATAGTTCCTTCCCATACACCGTCAAAAGCCAAGCCTGTTAAATTACCATGAGCATCTAGAACAGGACTACCTGAATTTCCTCCGGTAATATGGTTGGTTCCCAAAAAACAAACTGGCATTTTACCATCAACACCGTAAACACCATAATCTTTAGTATTGTATAAGTCTATCAATTTTTGCGGCACATCAAATTCATAATCACCTGGTTTGTATTTTTCCATTACGCCATCCAAATAGGTAAAAGGAGTATAATAAACGCCATCTCTTGGTTCGTACCCGGTAACTTTACCGTAGGAAACACGTAAAGTACTATTGGCATCCGGGAAGAATTTCTTTTCAGGATAAACCTTCATTTGGGCTTCCATGTAAATACGCATTAGATTTTGAATTTCAGAATCTTTTGTTTTATACACTACATTTACTTTTTCATCGATTAATTTCTTTTGAGATATCGTCATTTGATAAAATTGATCCCCATCCAATGCAGCTTTAAAATCTTTATAATCACCATTGATTAATGCTAAAACTTTGCTTTCATCCTTCAAAATAGAATTACTGTACATTACACGTGCAAATTCAATACCTGATTTCCCTTGCATTCCATTCAAGATCAAATCACTTACATATGCTTTATCGGTTTTTTTAACATATAAATCCATCAATGATCCAAACACTTCTTGGTCTACAACAGCATCAAAATCTTTATAAAAGCCAGAAACAAAGTCGACAAAACGCGGCTTCATTTGATTGTATCCGGCTTCCCCATTGGCTGTATAAATACCTTCCAATTGATTTAAAACCGTTGCAATTGTAGTCATTTCAACATTATTGGAAAATATTTCAGAATTGTAATCAACTAAAACCCCTAAAGGTTCAATTTCAGCATATAATTCTTTTAGACGTGGTAAAATATGTCCATACTTCACTTCCAGAGCGGGATCTTGATTGATGCGTTTGGTAAATTCTGCTTCGTATTTTTCCTTTTCGGAAACTGCATTGAATTTATCCAAACCTTTGCTTTCACCAATCCAATATTTCCAATAATTAGCAATCCCAGCATATTTGGAGGCATATTTTAGACGTGTTGCTTCATCTACACGCATTTTGGCATCCATTACACCTAAAGCAACTTCACGCACTTGAACTTTAGCCGGGTTACGGGCGTCTTTTTTTGATTTGACAGCATAAGAAGTTAAATATTCATCTGTTCTTCCTGGAAAACCAATTACCAAAGTGAAATCATCTTCAGCAACTCCGTCCAATGATATTGGTAGATAATGTTTGGGTGTATAAGGTTTGTTGGTTGCAGCATATTCAGATGGTAAATTATTAGCATCGGCATAAACTCTGAAAATTGAAAAATCTCCGGTATGACGAGGCCACATCCAATTATCTGTATCAGAACCAAATTTTCCAATACTTTGTGGTGGTGTTCCAGCTAATCTAACATCTTTGTATACGGTTTGAATAAACAAAAAGTACTGATTGCCTTTATAGAATGAACTCACTTTTGCGGTTTGATAAGATTCCTTTTGGGCGGTATCTTGTACTTTTTTAATGTTTTTATCAACCATACTTTGACGATCTGTAGGAGTCATGGCATCATTAACACCTTCCAAAACTTGTGTAGTTACATCGATTATTTTATCGACAAAAGTAACTGTTAAACCGGGAACAGGTAATTCTTCGGCATACGATTTAGCCCAAAAACCATTCTGCAAATAATTATCTTCCAATGTAGAGAGAGATTGGATAGCATCAAAACCACAATGGTGATTGGTAAATAACAACCCATTGGGAGAAACTACTTCAGAAGTACAACCTCTTCCAAAAATGGCAATAGCATCTTTGATTCCGGAATGATTGACACTGTAAAGTTGTTCTGCAGTCATTTTCATACCCATTGCCTGCATATCTGCTTCGTTTTGAGACAGAAAATTAGGCATCCACATGCCCTCTTGAGCCCAAGAAGTTTGTACAAAAATGAAAAGTACAAAAGTAAATTTCAATAATTTCATGATTAAAATGTTGGATTAGATTAGAATATTCTTGCAATCAAATTCAAATCTTTGAATAAAGGATTTGCTAAAATATATTGATTTGTGTTTAATTAATAAGGCTCAAAATTACTTTTATTTCTCGAAAACAGATGTATGAGCTTAAGGCATTAAGTTTTTTTTAACGATTTAAACTCATTTTGTATCAACTTGAGCAAAAAAATTAATATTGACCTATACTCAACAGAACCAAAGTACAAGCAATTTCATAACTGATTTCATTTTGTTCCAAAAGTTTCATCAATTCCGGATTTTCAGTGCCGGGATTAAAAATTACTCTTCTAGGTTTCAAACTCAATATATAATCATAAAATTTGGTTTGTCTTTCAGGGTTTAAGTACAAGGTAATTGTATCAATATCAGTATATGGAATCAGTTTATTTTCGATATGTACCCCAAATAAATCACCTTCTTTTAATCCAAAGGCTAGCGTTGGAATCTCATGGCTGGTGAGTTTCTCTATTGCTAAATAAGCATAACGGGAAGGGTTTAAGGAAGCTCCTAGTACTAATGTTTTCAAAATTTAGAATTTAGAAATGCGTGATAAAAGTTAGATTTTAGGGATTTTAAGAAAAATCATGTAACATTCTTACGAATGATTCGTCGTAAAGATGTGAATTTTCAAGAAAATATTATTTTTTTGACAAAAAAAAGTCCCGCTTGTGCGGGACTTTTATTTATATGCTATAAATTAGACTTTCTTTGGTCTTAATTCTGAAGATACTGTCAATCTCTTACGTCCTTTAGCACGTCTTCTAGCGATTACTTTTCTTCCGTCAGCAGATGACATACGCTCTCTGAAACCGTGTTTGTTTCTTCTTTTTCTTACAGAAGGTTGATATGTTCTTTTCATTTTATAAAATCTATATTATTATTTGTAATAACTATCACCTCAATGGACGGTGCTTTAAACGGTTTGCAAAGATACAATTAGTTTTATTTTAAACAAATTTTTTTTAAAAATATTTTACAACAAATCAGGTCTGACTTCTTTGGTGTGTTTTTCTGCCATTTCTTGTCTCCATTCTTCAATCTTAGGCGTATTTCCAGAAAGTAAAATTTCTGGCACATTTAATCCTTTGTATGTTGCAGGACGTGTATAAACGGGTGGTGATAGCAGTCCATCTTGAAAGGAATCGGTTAAGGCTGATTGTTCATCACCCAAAACCCCAGGAATGAGTCTGATGATGGCATCTACCAAAACGGCTGCCGCCAATTCTCCTCCACTCAACACATAATCTCCAATCGATATTTCTTTGGTAACCAACAAATCTCTAACCCTTTGATCAACACCCTTATAATGTCCTGTAAGAATGATGATATTTTCTTTTAGAGAAAGATTATTGGCTGTTTTTTGATTCAAAACAGGTGCATCGGGTGTGACGTATATAATTTCGTCATATGTCCTTTGCTCGAGCAATCCAGAAATACATTTATCTATGGGTTCTATCATCATCACCATACCTGCTCCACCGCCAAATTGATAATCGTCAATTTGACCATATTTATTTAGAGCAAAATCACGAAGATTGTGT
>JAABRF010000073.1 GCA_011391075.1 Flavobacteriia bacterium
AAGGATGCGTTTGGTCCCTCATTGAATAACAAATCCAATAAACTTAAATTTGATAGAAATCCGTGTTTGGAATCAAAAACTTGTGGATAGGTTTGCATACTTATATCTCTTGAAGTTTTTGCTTCAATTAAATACCTCAGATCTTGTTGATCTTCATAAATGGGTTTGAAAATATCTGTTTTAGAATATTTGTAGGAATTTTGTAAAAGTTTCAAACTCAAATCAATTGTTTTGAAAAGAAAATCCAATAAATAGGTCTCTTTTATACTGTATAAATTATCTATTTCATCTTCGTAATATTCGAAAAAGGGGGATGATCTATAAGCATTTTGAAGCGTTTTAAGATGATTTTTTTGCCATTGAAATTCATTTTCTATTTGCACATCTTTTGTGTATTGACGACCCATTTTTTGATGCTTAATCGGAATGTTCATGGATAAGAATCCATTTGCTGAGTATACCGAACACCTCGTTCTGTAGGTCTGTTTTTGATAATAATCCTGAACTTCAAAAATGAGTTCTTCTGCTTTCATTATGTGTTGAAAGGTTTCAATATTTGGGAAGTAAGCAGGTTGAAGTATCATATTTTGAATTTTATTTTTAAAATAAAAATTCGCAAAGACTTTAAGTTTTTGCGAATTTTAATACGTTATTAATTATATTTACTTATTCGCTCTTTTTTTATTTCTATATACCGAATATCCGTATAAAGCTGCCATGGCAACTAAAAAATGAGGTAAGTATGAAACTGGTTTGCCACTTCCACCTACAGTTGTAAATACGCGATCCCATCTAATTCTCTTCAAAATACCTTTTGGATTTTGAGGGTCTTTTTGTTCCATACTAAACCAAATGAAAGTAGGTTTTCCAACAACGTGATCAAAGGGTACAAAACCCCAATAACGAGCATCTTCAGAATTGTGACGATTGTCTCCCATCATCCAATAGTAATTTTGTTGGAAAGTATACGTATCAGTCAATTGATTGTTAATGTATATTTTATCCCCTTCAATTTTTAAGGAATTATGTTCATACTCTTCAATTATTCTCTTGTATAAGGGTATGGTTTGAGAATTAATTATTACAGATTTACCTTTTTCGGGAATATAAATAGGTCCATAATTATCAATACTCCATTGATAATTAGGATGATGCGGAAATATTTTTGCATCAAAATATTTAGCTGAATCAATAATTTTTTCAACACTTTTAATACGTTTATTTTCTTTGATTTTTTCAGCTGCTTCATTGGTGAGATTCAAGAATAGAATATCACCATTTCTTGACCCTTCGGTTACATTATATTTTTTTAAAAAACTCTCCAATCCAGTAAAAGTGGCATCTGGTTTCACTAAATAAGTGGTTTGTAATTTAGTGCGATCAGGATATTCGCTCAATTTTCCGTTGATATACACATCACCATTGATGATTTGGAGCGAATCTCCAGCAATTCCAACACAGCGTTTTACATAATTGGATTTCTTGTCAAGTGGCTTATACGCGTGTATTCCAGATGGATCCCTGAAATACCTCACGGTATCTGTGGGCCAATAAAAAACTACTATTTCATTGCGTTTAATTTTTTGGAAACCTGGAATTCTGAAGCTAGGTACCTGAATGTCTTTAACATAAGATTTTACCTTTAATAAAGGTATGGTATCGTGCACCATCGGGAAAGCAATAGGTGTATTGGGAGTAGGAGCACCATAATGTATTTTACTTACAAAAAGAAAATCACCTATTAAAAGAGTTTTTTCTAATGAAGAAGTTGGAATATTATAAGGTCGAATAAAATAAGTGTGAACAATGGTTGCTGCAACTACTGCAAATACAATAGAAGTAGTCCATTCACCGGCAGTTGTATAAGGACCTAATTGTCTATCTTTATTATATTTTACATCTTCTACATAATTTAAATAAAACAAATAAAATCCCAATGTTAAAACTACCAAAAACAGGTGTGATGTTTTTTCCTTTCCAAAACTTCTGGCTGTTTCCACCCAAAATGCGGGAAACATCATCAAATTGACAATAGGCACAAATAAAAGTATAACCCACCACCATGGACGATTCATGATTTTTGTTAAAACTACAGCATTATATACGGGAATAAGTGCTTCCCAAGATTTTCTACCTGCTTTTTGATATAATTTCCAGGTTCCTAAAAAGTGAACCAATTGAATAATTATGAAAAAAATAATCCAGTTTGTTAACATTATAATTCGATTTAAATTTTATTAAACATTAATTCAAGAAGCAATGGCTTACAAATCTAAGACATCTTTCATTGTAAAAACTCCTTTTCTAGTTGCAATATATTCGGCAGCAAGAACGGCGCCTTGTGCAAAACCTACTCGATTATGCGCAGTATGTTTGATTTCTATATCATCAATGGGTGAAGTGTAAATTACTTGGTGCGTACCGGCAACTTCATTTATTCTGTAAGAAGTTATTTTTAATTTTTCAGGTTGAAGTTCTTCCATAGTCCAACCTTTTTTTTGTGAATAAGGTAGTAAATGGTTGGCTAATGAGATAGCAGTACCACTAGGAGCATCCAATTTTTGTGTGTGATGGGTTTCAAATATAGATGGCTCATAATCAAATCTTTGCATCAATTTGGCCAATTGTTTATTTAAGGAGAAAAACAGATTGACACCTAAACTATAATTGGATGAATAAATGAAACTTCCTTTTTTGGTTTGACATAGCCTTAGCACTTCTTCCATTTGGTTCAACCAACCGGTTGTGCCACTAACGATGGGTATATTATGTTCAAGTGCCTGGCTGATGTTGTAAAATGCAGCTTCGGGGACACTGAAATCTATAGCTACATCGGCTTTGTTAAATTGAATATCTTTAGTAAAATCATCTAATTTCAAAACAATCTTATGTCCTCTGGAAATCGCAATCTGTTCGATAGCTTTTCCCATTTTCCCATAACCAAGTAATGCAATCTTCATCAATAATAAATTTAGTTAGTATGATTTAGAAACTATTAAAAAAAATAAATTCAATTAAAACTGATAGTTTAAGCTTATTCCAACCATTGATTTCCCTTGCATCTCATCTTGAATGATAATTGGTTTAAACGATAAATCGGGATCGGTGTTGTGGTATTGCATATGTGCATCAACACTAGCTTCTACAATTTGTAGCACATAAAGTCCGGCTGTTACAAGTAAAGACAAATCACGATACTTTTTATGATATTCTTGGGCACTTTCTAGTGAACTAGCAGAAATGCCGGGATAGTCATTTGGTAGATCCAATTTGAGCAATTTGTAAGCTTTTCTGTATTTTTTATAGGCATCGTTATTGAAATCATAAAAATAAATACCTGTACCCAAAGCTCCATAAACAACTGGAATTTTCCAATAATCCTTATTATATGCTTGACCTAATCCAGGTAATACAGCACTGTAAAAAGCTGATTTAGAAGGTTTAATAGCAATGTCAAATATTTCTTTATCTTGAATACTATCTTGTACAATCAAATTTTCCTCATCCTGAGCGAAAATAGGATTGTAAAAAAATACAAACAAAAATAAATACCAAAGTTTATGCACTATTTCAATAACTTTTTAATTCGATTGAGGTCTTCTTCTGATCCAAAAGGAATTTGTATGCTTCCTTTACCGTTCTTAGAACTTTTTATAAGAACTTTACTACCAAAAAACTTGGCGAATGATTTTTCAATATCATAAATGTATTCAGGCTGACTTAATACAGTTTTGGGTTTAGTATCTGAATTGGATTTAAATTGATGAACTAAATCTTCAGTTTGACGTACCGATAAATTGCGATCAATAATTCTTTTGTAAATAGCCAATTGATCTTCATTATCATCAATATTGATAATTGCACGACCATGACCCATCGAAATAAATCCGTCTCGCATACCGGTTTGGATAATGGGATCCAATTTCAATAATCTCAAATAATTGGTAACAGTTGTTCGTTTTTTTCCAACTCGTTGGCTCAGTTCTTCTTGTGTCAAACTCACTTGATCAATGAGTTGCTGATAACTCAAAGCCACTTCGATAGGATCCAAATCTTTTCTTTGGATATTTTCAACCAATGCCATTAAGAGCATTTCTTCGTCATTGGCCAATCGAACATATGCAGGTATCGTTTCCAATCCAATACTTTTAGCAGCTCTCAACCTTCTTTCACCTGAAACCAATTGGAAATGTGCTCCTTCCAATTTTCTAACAGTAATAGGTTGGATTACACCCAACTCCAGAATTGAATTGGCTAGTTCCTGAAGTGCCTCTTCATTGAAATGGGTTCGTGGTTGAAATGGATTGACCTCGATACTTTTCAAATCTATCTCGATGATATTTCCAATGATTTGATCTGCATTTTTATCGGATGCAGTTGATATATCGGTTGTTGGATCTTTGAGAAGTGCAGAAAGACCTCTTCCTAATGCTTGTTTTTTATTTTGAATCGCCATGGTTCTTCAATATTTCATTTGCCAAACTGATGTAATTTTTTGCACCTAAACTGGTTGCATCATATGATATGATACTTTCTCCAAAACTAGGCGCTTCACCCAATTTAATATTGCGATGAATTATGGTTTTGAAAACCATATTTTGAAAATGTTTTTTTACTTCTTCAACTACCTGATTGGATAAACGTAAACGAGAATCATACATGGTAAGTAACAAACCTTCGATATCCAAATCTTTGTTGTGTATTCTTTGAACGCTTTTAATAGTATTCAACAATTTTCCCAAACCTTCTAAGGCAAAATATTCGCATTGAATGGGTATTAAAACAGAATCAGCTGCCACTAAAGCATTGAGTGTCAATAATCCTAACGATGGTGCGCAATCAATCAGAATGTAATCATAATCATCCTTGATGGGTTGTAAAATCTCTCTCAACATATATTCCCTATTGGGTTTGTCAACCAATTCAATTTCTACTGCAACCATATCAATATGTGCGGGAATGATATCCAGATTGGGAGAACTGGTATGCATTACAGCTTCTTTGGCTTGTGTTATATGTTCCAATAACTGGTAGGTTCCTATCTCTACTCCTTCTACATCAATACCTAAACCCGAAGTGGCATTGGCTTGTGGATCGGCATCAATCAAAAGAATTTTTTTCTCTAAAACCCCCAAAGCAGCAGCTAGATTAACCGTTGTTGTGGTTTTTCCTACGCCTCCTTTTTGATTTGCTATGGCTATGATTTTGCCCATAAAAAATTATAAAATTATGAATTGGTAAAAGTACAATTTTTTGGGGCTTGCCCAAATAAAATTATTAACATTAGGTTATTTGTTTGTTTTCGGTTTAAACTATAAAATAACCTTCTGTTATTTGATTTATTTAACATATTCCAAAAAACAAATTGAAAACTGTCAAAAAATCGCTCACTAACTCTTTGTTGGAATGTTTTTAAGGATATCCAATAAATATTTCCAGAATTTTTGAGTGGATGGAATATTGGCTTTCTCATCAGGAGAATGTGCTCCTTGAATGGTTGGTCCAAAAGAAATCATATCCATTTTTGGATAATTTTGTCCTAAAATACCACATTCCAAACCTGCATGACAAGCTACTACTTGAGCGTCTTTTTTAAATAATTGATTGTACAATCCGGTCATGAGACTCAAAATAGGAGATTGAGGATTGGGTTGCCATCCCGGATAAGAACCTGCAAAATTTACCTCATAACCTGCCAATTCATAAGCAGAACGCAAGGCATTGGCCAAATCCATTTTACTGGTTTCAACTGCGCTTCGAGTCAAACATTCAATCTTGATTGTTCCATTTTCAACAGTAACTTTGGCAATATTGTTGGAAGTTTCGACCAATCCGGCTATATCGGGACTCATTCTATAAACACCATTATGAGCAGTATATAAAGTTTTGAGTAACGTGATAAAGCTATGTGTTTCCATGGCTTTATTTACCTTGACATCTGATTCTGAAAGGGTAATTTGTAAACCACCATCAACGGTCTGAAATTCTTTTTTAATATCTAAAGTAGCAATGGCAATTTTATTCTCAAATGCTTTTAATTTTTCTGTAGGAACAGCTAAAACTGCTTTGCTTTCACGTGGAATAGCGTTACGCAAACTTCCACCAAGTATGCTGACTAATTTGATTTCGAAGTCAAAAGATTCATACAATAATCGGTTCATGATTTTATTGGCATTTCCCAATCCTCGATGAATATCCATTCCTGAATGTCCTCCGTTCAATCCTTTGACTTCAAGAGTCATTATTTTGGTGTTTCCCAAGAGTTCTTCTTGTAAATAAGAGCCTAGAGCTGTAACATCAATACCTCCAGCACAACCTATATCAATTTCTTCATCATCTTCAGTATCTAAATTGAGTAATATTTCTCCACTTAAATAACCGGCTTGCAAACCTTTTGCACCGGTCATTCCAGTTTCTTCATCAATGGTAAACAAAGCTTCAATGGCAGGATGAGGAATGTCTTTTGATTCTAAAATACTCATTATAGCCGCTACTCCCAATCCATTGTCAGCACCCAAAGTGGTTCCATCGGCAGTTACCCAATCACCATCAATATACATCTTGATGCCATCTTTGTCAAAATCAAAAACTGTATCATTGTTTTTTTGATGTACCATATCCAAATGAGATTGTAAAACAACAGTTTTACGATTTTCCATTCCCAGTGTAGCTGGTTTTTTGATGATAACATTTTGTACAGGATCTACCAGGGTTTCCAAACCTAATTTTTTTCCAAAATCAACCATAAATTGGATGACTTTTGCTTCTTTTTTGGAGCCGCGTGGAACTGCATTGAGGTCGGCAAAATGATTCCAAAGGGATTTGGGTTCGAGTGATCGGATGTCTGTATTCATTGAAATATTTAATTTTGAATTGATTAATTTGGTTTAAGCCAATTTAAACCATTTTGTAAAATTAAGAAAAACAAGTGTATAAACATTCAATTGGAGAAAAAGAATAGTTAAAAAAAACCTTTATTTTATAAATCTAAATTGAGTACTTTTGCGCACATTTAAATAAGATATGCAATACGCTCACAACATACTAGAAACCATTGGAAATACTCCTTTGGTCAAATTGAATAAAATAGTTGAGGAAGTTGACGCTTTGGTTTTAGCCAAAGTAGAAACTTTTAATCCGGGACATTCTGCCAAAGACCGTATGGCTCTTAAAATGATTGAAGATGCTGAAGCCGATGGCCGCTTAAAGCCAGGAGGAACCATTATTGAGGGTACATCGGGTAATACAGGAATGGGGTTGGCATTGGTTGCTATTATCAAAGGATACAAGTGCATTTTTGTCATTCCCGACAAACAATCTATAGAGAAAATCAATGTATTGCGTGCCATGGGTGCTGAAGTAATTGTATGCCCGACAGCTGTTGAACCGGATGACCCAAGGTCGTATTATTCGGTTTCAAAAAGATTGGGAAATGAAACTCCCAATTCTTGGTATGTCAATCAATATGATAATCCTTCAAATGCTCTAGCACATTACGAAACAACCGGACCTGAAATATGGAAACAAACGGATGGAAAGATCACGCATTTTGTGGTAGGAGTAGGAACTGGTGGAACGGTTTCAGGAGTTGCCAAATATTTAAAAGAACAAAACCCCAATATTAAAGTTTGGGGAATAGATACTTATGGTTCAGTTTTTAAAAAATACCATGAAACAGGAATTTTTGATGAAAATGAAATACATCCCTATTTGACAGAAGGTATAGGGGAAGATATTTTACCTGGAAATGTAGATTTTTCTTTGATTGATGCTTTTGAAAAAGTGACGGATAAGGAAGCGGCTTTATATACTCAAAAATTAGCCAAAATGGAAGGCTTGTTTATGGGTAACTCAGCAGGATCGGCAGTAAAAGGTGTGATTCAATTGAAACATCATTTCAAAAAAGATGATGTAGTCGTGGTTTTATTTCACGATCATGGAACGCGTTATGTGGGTAAGATGTACAATCCGGAATGGATGGCGGAAAAAGGATTTGTAGAGTAAGTGACAAGATATTAAATAATAAAAAACCCGTAAATTTAATTTTACGGGTTTTTCTTTTTAAGTTTTAATTAAGTCTTGATGATCAAGTTAAAAAACAACCTTTATTAAAAATAGCATAATTTGTCTAAATTTTAAACCACATCGTAATAGGGTAATAATTACTTGAGTCAGTATTGAAAATAACCAAAGTTTGTTTATTAAGCTATGAATTATACTTTTTAACAATTGAAAATTACATTTGAAGACTTGCTTTATTTTTCGTAATTATAAATGTGTATTTATATAGGAATGAATCATGCATCCTAATCACTCCAAATTGATTTTGAAGCCTTGCATTGTTTTTTGAAATACCTGAAACATATTTCCGAAGACTTGAATTGTCTATCAGAATAACTGAAATTAGTTTCCGTAGGGGTGAATCGAGTATCAGAATAACTGAAATTAGTTTCCGTAGGCATGAATCGAGTATCAGAATAACTGAAATTAGTTTCCGTAGGGGTGAATCGAGTATCAGAATAACTGAAATTAATTTCCGTAGGCATGAATTGAGTATCAGAATAACTGAAATTAGTTTCCGTAGGGGTGAATCGAGTATCAGAATTACTGAAAT
>JAABRF010000074.1 GCA_011391075.1 Flavobacteriia bacterium
CAATTGTATTTAATTTATAATAATGTCACCCCTTCGGGGTTAAACAATCGTAACTTTTATGTGTTAAATCAAAATGCTTTCTATTTCAATAACTAATAACCAATAACTACTTACTGCTCACTGCCAACTCCACTAAACAACAGCAATTACCCGTTCTCCTCCACGTACTTTATCCCCCAATTTCACCTCCACTTTCATGTCCAAAGGAACATAGACATCTACTCTTGAACCAAATTTGATAAATCCGGCATCCGTTCCTTGAATGGCATCATCTCCAACTTCAGCATAATTGACAATGCGTCTGGCTACAGCTCCGGCAACTTGACGGTACAAGATAGCCCCAACAGTTTCATTTTCTACCACAATAGTTGTGCGTTCATTCTCGGTAGAAGCTTTGGGATGTGAGGCAATGAGATATTTGCCGGCATGATATTTAGAAAACAAAACCTTCCCACTGATTGGATATCGGGTGACATGAACATTTAACGGAGTCATGAAAATGGATATTTGACGACGTTTAGCTTTGAAGTATTCACTTTCCTCTACTTCTTCAATAGCTACTACTTCACCATCCACAGGTGCGATGACGTGATTCGGATTGAGAACGGTTGTTCGTTTAGGGTTTCTAAAAAATTGTAAAACCAAAAGCGTCAAAATCAAAAGAATAACTTGAATGGTTTTCTGCAGGTAAAGATTGGGAATCCATTCGCCGGCAGCTATGATACCAAGGGCCATGATGACCATCGTAATTGTGATAATTTTATAACCTTCTTTGTGAAACATAGGGTTTGTTTTAAAATGTTAACCTGCCTGATAATGGGCAAAGTGTTGAAATTATGAAATAAGTAAAAGATAGATAAATATAAAAGGTGCTGCAAAGATGACACTGTCCATTCGATCTAAAAATCCACCGTGACCGGGAATCATATTGCTGGAATCTTTTACGCCGGCTTGTCGTTTAAACATAGATTCTATCAAATCTCCCAATACGCCGAAAATGCTGACGATAAGTGCGAAAACCAACCAATTTACAAAACTCAATTTGGTAAAATAGTGCGCCAATACATAAGAACCAATGATGGTGAAAATCATACCGCCCAAGAATCCTTCCCAAGTTTTATTGGGTGAAATTCGTTCCAATAATTTATTTCTTCCAAAATTACTTCCTACTAAAAAAGCAAATGTATCATTGACCCAAACTAGAATAAATACCCCTAGAATGGTTGTATTGACATATTCAAAATCGTTATTCAGAAAAGGAATCATGACAATCAAAGTATAAGGAAGTGCTATGTACACCACACTCAAAAACTTTTTCCCCAATTGATCAACGGCTTCTTCTTTTTTGTTGAAAAGTATAGAAATAAAAGTAGCAAAAAAGCCTAAAAATAGAGCTACACCGGCATATTCCGACAACAATCGGGAAGGAATATCATGAACATTTAAAGCATTGGCAAAAACAAAAAGTAAGTTTCCTAAGATATAGGGAAACGAACTTTTGAGTTGAATCAATCTGTTGAATTCAAACAGAGATAGATTCATGATGATGAGGAAAAGGGTTATAAAGGTAATTTTACCATAGAGAATACTGAAAATCAATACACCTACAAACAAACTCCCGAAAATGGCTCTTTTAGCTAAATTGTTCATTCTTTAAAGATCTTCAAAAAGCAGCAAATATAGGTTTTTTGAGTTGGTATTTCCGTAATTTAAAAAATTAGGATCAACTTTATTAGGCAGATAATCTTTGATTGCACTTATATTGGTTGGGATATTGGATTGGCAACGGTATTTGATACTGGTCAATGCCTTGTCTTTATCTCTAATCAACTGACTGGTTGTGGCAAATACGATAAAATCTAAAGGATATTGTGCTAGTTTTTCCTCTTTCAACTGACGCGATGAAAATAAAATGCTCCCATCTTCTACAATCAAATGTTCACATTTGGTGAAGAATACAGGAGCATCTTGAACGATATCAGTGTCTGTTAATTTTAATTTTTGCTGTAAATCTTTATCGATGCATGAAACCCGTTCCCAAGCATTTTCTTCCAATATTTTATTTAAAAAAACCAAAATTTCACTTTCATCATCGGTGTATAAAAACTTTCCACCTTTATTTTTGAATTGTTCAACAAAAAAAGAATCTGGAGGCAAGTCGTCGTGATATGCTTCAACTATGGGCTCATCGATGGGTTTCTTTTTGCCAAATATTTTATCAAAAATATTCATTAAATCTATTCCGTAGGGGCGGAAGAATCTGGTTTAGGATCTTTGGATTCGTTTTCTTCTACAGTTGCGACTTCAGTCAAAGTCAATTCGTGAGGTCTTTTGCCGAATATTTTTTCCAAATCATCCTGGAAAATAACTTCACGTTTCAACAACTGCTCGGCTAAAGTAGTTAATTTTTCTTTATTATCCTCTAAAATCTGAATGGCTCTTTGATATTGTACTTCAATGATGTTGGAAATTTCCTCGTCAATGACTCTGGCAGTGTCTTCACTATATGGTTTTGTAAACCCATATTCTTGTCCTGTTGAGTCGTAATAGGTCAAATTTCCAACTTTTTCGTTCAATCCATAAATGGTAACCATGGCGCGAGCTTGTTTGGTTACTTTTTCCAAATCACTCAGTGCACCGGTTGAAATTTCGTTAAAAATTACTTTTTCAGCAGCTCTACCACCTAAGGTAGCGCACATTTCATCCAACATTTGAGCACTTTTGACAATCATGCGTTCTTCCGGTAAATACCAAGCAGCTCCCAAAGAACGACCTCGCGGAACGATAGTTACTTTTACCAATGGGGCAGCATGTTCAGTCATCCAACTCACTACAGCATGTCCGGCCTCGTGGAAGGCAATGGTTTTGCGTTCAACTTCGGTTACGATTTTATTCTTCTTCTCCAATCCTCCAATGATACGGTCAACGGCATCTAAGAAATCTTGATGATGAACGGTTTCATGACTTTTTCGAGCGGCTACTATAGCTGCTTCATTACAAACATTGGCTATATCGGCTCCGGAAAAACCGGGAGTTTGTTTGGATAAAAACTCCAAATCGACATCAGTATCCAATTTGAGTGGTTTGACATGTACTTCAAATATAGATTTACGTTCGTTTTTATCGGGTAAGTCCACAAAGATTTGACGGTCAAAACGTCCGGCTCTCAACAAGGCTTTGTCCAATATATCTGCACGGTTGGTAGCAGCAATTACAATTACATTGGTATCGGTGCCAAAACCATCCATTTCTGTCAACAATTGATTCAAAGTGTTTTCCCTTTCATCATTGCCTCCGGTAATATTGTTTTTACCTCTGGCTCGTCCTATGGCATCTATCTCATCAATAAAAATAATAGCTGGTGATTTTAGTTTGGCTTGTTTGAATAAATCTCTAACCCTAGAAGCTCCAACTCCTACAAACATTTCAACAAAATCTGATCCAGAAAGAGAGAAAAAAGGCACATTTGCTTCACCTGCCACTGCTTTGGCAATTAAGGTTTTACCAGTTCCCGGAGGACCAACCAAAAGTGCACCGCGAGGTGGTTTTCCTCCCAAAGCAGAATATTTTTTAGGGTTTTTCAAGAAGTCGACCAATTCTTCCATTTCTTCTTTGGCTCCTTCCAATCCGGCTACATCTTTGAAAGAAGTTTTGACAATCTGATCTTGATCAAAGAGTTTGGCTCTTGATTTTCCGATGTTGAATATTTGTCCGCCAGGTCCGCCACCTTCACCGCCACCCGACATACGTCGCATGATGTATATCCAAACCCCGATTATCAAAATCCAAGGTAGAATGTTTAAAACAGCCACCATCCAATCTGAAGTAGCATCAAAACGGTATTCTACTAGTTTACCTTCAGATTTTGCTAAATCCAATCTTTCCTGAAAATGTTTGAGATCACCATATCTAAAAACGTAAAAAGGCTTAGTTTTTTTGTTTATAAAACTCCCTTTACCTGCGTTTTCATGTTCTTTTTTATCGCCGGATACTTTTGTAAGA
Organism: Flavobacteriia bacterium; assembly: GCA_011391075.1. Taxonomy (GTDB): domain Bacteria; phylum Bacteroidota; class Bacteroidia; order Flavobacteriales; family Flavobacteriaceae. The sequence continues at coordinate 4,003 of JAABRF010000074.1, forward strand.
TATGCAGTTGCTGTTTTCTTTTGGTCAAAAATGATGACACTATCAATCTCTTTATTTTGAAGTAAGTTTTCAAATTTACTCAATGAAATATCATGCGAACCCTTGCTTGAGTCGCTGCTGTTCATCAATAAATAACCTAAAAACAAGAATATGCCTAAATATAGCCAATTCATTCCCATTTTTGGTTTCTTACTCAAATCAGGTTTTGGAAACAGATTTTTCTCCTTTTGATCCGGTTTCGGTTGATTTCCAGTATTTTTATTGTAGTTTTTATCTTCTTTGCTCATGCTGTAATGTTAAACGGTTGATGAAAATGAGGTAAACTTAGCATCACCCCACAAACTCTCTAAATCATAGTGTTCGCGAATTGATTTTTGAAATACGTGAACAATTACATTCACATAATCCAATAAAATCCATTGGGCAACTTGTTCTCCTTCTGTATGCCAAGGTTTTTCCTTCAAACTTTTACTTACCGATTTTTGTACGGAAGCTGCTAATGATTCAACATGTGTGTTGGAAGTCCCTGAGCAAATTATGAAATAATCACAAATGGAATTCTCGATTTCTCTTAAATCTAAAAGCTTGATATCTAAACCTTTATTATTTTCTAAACCTTCTATAATATGGGTGATCAATTGATCAGTACTGTTTTTTATTTTTGCCATGCAAATGAATTATTGTAATTTACAAACATATTAATTTTTTCTTCTAATTAGCTTTTTTTGTGACTGTTATTATCTGTTATTTTATCAACACTGCTTTAGTAATTAACATTAGTACAGATTTGAATCAAATTGTAACAATTGACCATATTAAAAAGAGAATTGTACCTTTGTATTTTATAAAAATATATAAAGAGTTTCAATTCAATTCATCCTTTTGAAAGTATACAAGTATCATACCACCACCTCAACTAATGATGTTTTAAAAGAAATGGTACGTCATAATGACGCATGCCATTTTACAACGGTATGGGCACTGCATCAAACTGCCGGAAGAGGTCAAAGGGGTAATGTTTGGTTGGCTGAATCGGGTAAAAATTTGACATTCAGCATCTTGATAGCGCTTGATGGATTTGAAGCGAATCGAAGTTTTGAATTGAATCAACTTGTTTCTCTAGCTGTTTGGGATGTGTTAATTCAATATTTGCCCCAAGTTTCTATCAAATGGCCTAACGACATATTGGCAGATGGAAATAAAATAGCCGGTATTCTTATCGAAAATACAGTTCAAGGGAAATATATAAAATACAGTGTTGTTGGAATAGGACTAAATGTAAATCAAATCCAATTTGAATCAGCATTAACGCATGTCACTTCGCTTAAGAAAATTTTACAACAAGATTTTGATTTGGAAACTTTGTTAATGGAAATAGGTAATGCGCTACAAATGCGAATTTTGCAATATCAAAATGGACTATTTTCTCAAATGTCTCAAAATTATACAGACCAATTATATGGTTGGAAAGTAATTAAAAAATACATGAATAACCAAGAAGAAGTATTCGAAGCCGCAATTATCGGAATTTCAAATGAAGGGAAAATCCAATTAAAAACGTCCGAACAAGTCATTCGGTATTATGATTTTAAGGAAGTTAGATTATTGTATAACTAAAGAAGTTTCTACAACAAACTCATTTTTTCAGCCAAAGTATCCAATAGATTTTGCAACGGCTTTTTAATCATCATGGCCATCATCATATTGATCTCCCCATCAAAAAACAATTGAGCTTCACATTTAACGTCAGAAATTTCTTGAATACTGCAAGTTAAAAATATCGGAAAAGCATCTCCGGCGGCTTTTAATTGTACTTTGGAGTAAGGAATTTTTTCAGTGTAAATCATTCGAATGGCAGGCATTCCACTCATGGAAAATTTAAAAGAATCTTCTGACACTTCAAATCCAGTGAGATCATTGGGTAGTAGTGCCTTGAAATTGGCCGTATTGGTTAAAAATTCAAATAATTCTTTAGCCGATTTATTTACTTGGGATTTTTCGCTTTGTAGGTTCATGGGTGTGAGATGTAAGTTATAAAGTTTAAAGTTTAAAGTTTAAAGTTTGCCTGCTCCGAACTAATAGAAGTATAGAAGTATGGTCTCCAATTAAATTTAAAAATAGTAATGCAATGTCGTTTAGTTAAGGAATTTTTGTTGTTGATACTACTCATAAGCCCATCTCCTTTGGAGAGGGGTTGGGGTGAGGAAAAATTTGAAGTTTCTTAACTTATCGACATTGAATATTAATGCTTAATTTACATATTGAAACTTCTAAGTTTGATTTCAGTCAAGACTTTTTTTGTGTATAACGGGAAATCAGCTTGTTGAATCCATGCGTAATAACCTTGATCTTTTTCCAAAATTTCAGTCACTTTTTTGCCTTTGTACTTGCCAAATGAGAATATTTCATCCCCTTGCTCATCATACAAAATAAATCCGGCAAAATCTGCTCTATCACGATGGGAAGAGTATTCGCTAAGCATTTTAGTGTCGTTTTCCAAATCGTCGTATCTTTCTAATTGGGCTTTCAATATTTCATAGGTTGCAAATGTATCAGCTTCAGCTGAATGGGCATTTTCAAGTTTTTTTTCACAATAAAATTGGTAAGCTGCTCCTAAAGTACGTTGTTCTTTTTTGTGAAATATAGTTTGGACATCAATAGCTAAGCGGTTTTTCATGCTAAAATCTACATCTGAACGAAGCATTTCTTCAGCCAAAATGGGGATGTCAAATCTATTGGAGTTAAATCCGGCTAAGTCACAACCCTTGATTAAATCTCTGATTTTGGTTGCAATATCTTTAAAAGTGGGTTCATTTAAAACCATTTCATTGGTAATGCCATGAATCAAAGAAGCTTCTCTTGGAATCTCAATAATGGGATTTACGCGTTGTGTATACCGTTCTTCTTTCCCATTGGGATGAATTTTGATCATCGAAATTTCAACAATTCTGTCGGATGCTATATTGATTCCAGTTGTTTCTAAATCAAAAAAAACGAGTGGCTTAGTTAGTTGAAGCTGCATAAATTTGGTTTGTTTTTAATGGCGCTAAAATTAAATAAATGATATTTAATGGATTACAACTATATCGATTGAGTTGCTAATTTTTACTATTGAGCTTTATTCAGAGTGTAAAAATAAGCTAATTAAATTTTGAACGAATATTTATATAAAAATTTTTTCCTATTAAAGAAAATTCATATTTTTAACGCATTCATTAAATTTATTTATCTATGGGCTCATTTAACATCAAAAGTTTAGAAAGTTATTTTAAAATTTATAGAAAATCTGTAAGAAATCCCAAAAAGTTTTGGGATACAATTGCCGATGAAAACTTCACTTGGTATCAAAAATGGGATGAAGTAGTAGAATACAACATGCAGGAAGCACAATTCACTTGGTTTAAAAATGCTAAACTAAATATTACAAAAAATTGTATTGACCGACATTTGGCAAAAAGAGGAGATCAAACTGCTATTATTTTCGAACCTAATAATCCGGATGAGGAAGCCAAACATATAACTTATAAAGAATTGTATGCAGAGGTTTCTAAACTAGCTAATGTTTTAAGAGACCAAGGCATCAAGAAAGGGGATAGAGTTTGTATATATTTACCTATGATTCCCGAGTTGGCTTATACTGTTTTAGCCTGTGCGCGAATTGGAGCTATTCATTCTGTAGTCTTTGCCGGATTTTCTTCTGTAGCCTTAGCGACTCGTATTGATGACAGTTCCTGTAAAATGTTAGTAACAGCAGATGGTGGATATCGCGGGAACAAAACCATCGATTTAAAAGGAATCGCTGATGAAGCACTTGAAAAATGTCCCAGTATTGAAAAAGTTTTGGTTGTAAAAAGAACAAATGAAACAATCAAAATGAAAGAAGGTAGAGATATGTGGCTCAAACCTTTAACTGATAAAGCAATTCCTAATAATGTTGCAGAAATCATGGATGCAGAAGATCCATTGTTTATCTTATACACATCGGGATCGACAGGCAAACCTAAAGGGATGTTACACACTACTGCCGGTTATATGGTATATACAGCCTATACTTTTAAAAATATTTTTCACTATAAAAACAACGATATTTTTTGGTGTACTGCCGATATTGGTTGGATTACAGGTCATTCCTATATTTTATATGGACCTTTATTGAATGGCGCTACTACTGTTTTGTTTGAAGGAATCCCATCCTATCCTAATCACAGCCGTTTCTGGGAAGTTATTGAAAAACATAGAATTAATCAGTTCTATACGGCGCCTACCGCCATTCGTGCTCTTGCAAAAGAAAGCATTGATTTTGTTCAGAGATTTCCATTGGAGTCACTCAAAGTAATTGGATCAGTAGGAGAACCTATCAATGAAGAAGCATGGCACTGGTATAATGACCATGTAGGTGGTAAACGTTGTCCTTTGGTGGATACTTGGTGGCAAACAGAAACGGGTGGCATCATGATTTCGGCTATTCCTTTTGTTACACCGACTAAGCCAACTTATGCATCTCTGCCACTACCAGGGATTCAACCCGTTTTGATGGATGAATTGAGAAATGAAATTG
>JAABRF010000075.1 GCA_011391075.1 Flavobacteriia bacterium
GCTGCATTTTTGGCTAATAATCGGGCTAAATACTCGGTGTAATTAAAAGATTCTTTACCGTAATTTTCTTGTTTGGATTCCAATATTTCTTCAAATAGGCCGGAAACTTGTGTTTCTTCCAATTGTGGAGGCAATCCATTTACGATTAAATATTCTTCCTTGATGGTTTCAAATGTAAATCCACAAGCCATCAAATCTTCTACCAATTCCTTGATAATCAATATGTCAGATTTTTCAAAATGCAACTGCAACGGAAATAACAACTGTTGGCTATGCACTTCACCCGAATTCATTTTCTCCAAAAATCCTTCATACAAAATCCGTTGATGTGCTCTAGATTGATGGATGAATACCAATCCCGATTTAATGGTACTCACAATGTATTTGTTTTGTAATTGCTGCGTTTTGATTTCGGATTGTTCAAAAAGCATCGCTGATTCCAATTCTTGTTCATTGGATTGAAAGTCGGGTGTAGCTTGGGTTTCAAATTCATTCAAACCGGTATACAAGGCTTCCCAAGTTTCGGTTTTCTTTTCAAAATCACTGTATCTGTCGTTTGTTTGAAACGGATTGTAGGTTCGATCTACTCTAATTTCGGGTACTTTGTGGGGTAATTTATCTTTGTATTGATAAGGTAAATCCAACACAGAATCTCGGTTAAAATCCAAAACAGGTGACACGTTATACTGTCCCAAACTGTGTTTGACCGTGGCATATAATATGGCATACAAATCATTTTCATTGTCAAATTTGATTTCTGTCTTGGTAGGATGAATATTGATGTCTATGGTTTGTGAAGGAACTTCCAAAAATAGAAAAAACCCCGGATGTTGTTCACCGGTAACCAATCCTTCAAATGCCATTCGCACTGCATGATTGAAATAATTGGATCGGATAAATCTGTTGTTGACAAAAAAGAATTGTTCGCCTCTTTTTTTCTTTGCAAATTCGGGTTTGGCAATAAATCCTGATATTTTTACAATATCTGTTTGCTCTTCTATAGGGACCAATTTCTCATTGATCTTTACGCCAAATATATTGACAATACGTTTTTTGAGGTTGGAAGCAGGTAAGTGATATACTTCATTATCATTGTGATACATGAAAAAAGTTACTTCCGGATGCGACAATGCAATGCGTTGCAATTCATCAATTACATGACGAATCTCTTGTGTATCTGATTTTAAAAAATTACGTCTCGCCGGGATATTATAAAACAGATTTTTGACAGCAATACTCGTTCCTGATGGCGTTGCTATAGGTTCTTGTGCCAAAACTTTACTTCCTTCAACGAGAATCCTTGTGCCTACTTCATCTTCTTTTTGACGGGTCTTCAGCTCCACTTGCGATACTGCTGCTATTGAAGCCAAAGCTTCGCCTCTAAATCCTTTGGTATGTATATGAAATAAATCTTCTGTCTTGCGAATTTTGGAAGTTGCATGCCTTTCAAAGCTCATCCTTGCATCGGTCACACTCATGCCTTTGCCGTTGTCAATGACTTGAACCAAAGTTCTCCCGGCATCTTTTACTAAGAGTTTGATGACATCTGCACCTGCATCAATGGCGTTTTCCAGTAATTCTTTGACCACCGAAGCCGGACGTTGCACTACCTCACCGGCGGCGATTTGATTGGCTACGTGTTCGGGTAATAACTGGATGATGTCCATGAAGTTGTTTAAATTTGAAATTTGACATGCCTCTCAGTCAGTATGTCAAAAAAGTTAATGAATTGGAATTGTTTATTTTAATTTGAAAATGGATAAATCAAATTCGATTAAAAAAAGAAAGAGCAATATTAGAACAAATGCTATGATAATCAATCGTTTGTTAATGACATAATTGCCTTTTACTCTAGCTTCATCTCTTTCGTTATTCCAATGTGCCCGATAATCATTGAAATTCTCGCCAATTTCATCTTTGCGATATTTGGACTTGAGTTTATATGCATTTTCACCTTCTACACCCTTGTAATAACGCGGTGTGTAGTGAAATCGGGCAGGTCGGTTGAGTTTGAATGGGTTTTTTATATTCATATTTTGAGACTCAAAGCAACAAAAATAAAGATTAATTCACAAATCGAAGATTTCTTAACCAAAACTATTTGTTAAAATCAAATGGATCCAAAACAGACCTATATTTTTTACTTCTTTGCAACTAATGAAAATACCAATGGAAATTTGTTTCCTAAATGTTTGGCTCTGAATTTCTTAGGTTTAATTTCTTCCCCATTGTGCAAGATGTCATAAGGAGAATAATCGTATTCATCAAAAGATAAAATTTGTAAGCCATTGGATATCAAACTATTTAATACTTCACTCGTGCTGTGATTCCAATTGACATATTCCTGAACAATTGGTGCATTTTTGTCAGCATAAGTACCTGTGAAGGTTTCTACAATAGGACCATCATTGAAATAATTATAACCAACTTTCTCAATTTTATCATCAAACATCCACAATACCGGATGGAATTCGACAAAAATTAATTTGCCGCCGGGTTTTAAAAAATGATGGATGATTTGTCCCCATTTTTGCAAGTCGGGCAACCATCCAATGACGCCATAACTCGTAAAAACGATGTCAAATTGTTCCTCCAAATGTTGAGGTAAATCATATATATTACAACAGATAAATTGCGTGTTTTGTTGGGTTTGGGCTGCCAATTTTCGAGCTTCATCAATCCCCACATCCGATAAATCAATACCGGTAACTGTTGCACCCATACGACTCATAGAAATACTGTCTTGCCCAAAATGACATTGTAAATGCAAGACTTTTTTCCCTTTGATATCACCCAATAAACCCAATTCAATATCCATCAAGGAAGTATTTCCGGCTTTAAATCCTTCTAGATCATACATTTTTGATTTGAGGTGATAACCTACTTTGTTATTCCACGATTGACGGTTGATGTCTAAATAGTTCATTCTAAATAGGTAATGATTTTAATTCTTTATACAATCTATGTACAGGCAAACCCATGACATTAAAATAACTGCCCACGATCCTATTGATGGCTACATAACCTATCCAATCCTGTGCGCCATAAGCACCGGCTTTATCAAATGGTTTGTATTGGTCAATATAATATCTGATTTCGTCATCGGTTAAGGGATCAAAATAGACCTCGGTTGTTTCTGAAAATACTTTTTCAAATTGCTGGGTTCTCAAACAAACTGAAGTATAAACCAAATGCATTTCTCCTGAAAGTTTCTTTAAAATAGCAACTGCATCGGCATCATCGACCGGTTTCATAACTGCTTGGTTCTGATGCCAAACGATGGTGTCGGCTGTGATAATCAAAGTATGTTCATCGATATTTCCAAATGCATCTGCTTTTAACCGAGCTAAATATTCGGTAATTTCTTGTTCTTTCAAATGATCGGGATAAACCTCATCGACCTCTTTGGTCTCTATGCTATAATCAAGATCCAATCCTTTTAAAAGTTCTTTGCGTCGAGGAGAACCCGAAGCTAATATGATATGGAAATCTTTAAATTTTTCTTTTAATAAATGCGACATTTGATATTAAAATTTTAAATCCTAATGAGAAATACACTAAAAAATCCGATTAGCATGATGATTTTCAATAATATTGATATTTTGTGAAAATCTTTGGGCTGATGTGCAAATTTCAATTGTTTTACAAAAATCATCAAACTCATACCAACAGCCAAAATCAAATATAAAACAAATATTTTTTGATCTATCCTATTTGAAATGGCGATGGAAAGTAAAATTCCCAACAAAAAAAAGGTAATCAACTTGAGACCATTTTTTGTATATTCTAAACCATATTTTGACGGTAAACTATTAACTCCATTTGCCCGATCGCCTATAACATCTTCAGCATCTTTGACGATTTCCCGAATCCAATTCAGGAGGAATGCAAAAAGTAAAATAAATCTAATTGTTTCTAGAAGACTAAACCCATAATTTCCTTTATAGTAATGTATAGAATTTCCACCAAGAAACGCTAATTCGAAAGCCAAAAATAAACTATACGCAATGAGTCCGGCAACGAGCATGTTGTTGATGTAAATGACTTTTTTAAGTCGGATAGCGTATAAAAACAGCAAGAAAACAGGAATCAGATATAAACCCCAAAACCATATATTGTTTGACTGCCAACTCACCCAAAATCCTGCAATTAAACCCATACTATTCAAAACAAAATAGAGAAGCCATGCCTTTTTGAAAGACAAAAAGTTAGGAATCCAAATTTTATGAGGTTTGTTGATTTGATCGGTTTTCAGGTCATACATATCATTGATTATATTTCCGGCAGCTGCAATAAATACAGTAGCCAAAATATTTAAAATAAAATAAAAATCACTTAGGGTTTTTGAAACTTGGTATTGTTCCAAAAGGTAAAACCATATCACAGCTTGAAATAAAGCAAGCATGATAAGATTGGGATAGCGCATGATATGTAGGAAACGGATCAATCTTTTTTAAAGTCTTTTTTCACTCGATCCAAATCGCGTTTATTGTCGCGATCTTTCATCGTATGGCGTTTGTCGTGCATTTTTTTTCCTTTACAAAGTGCAATTTCGAGTTTGGCATAACCTTCCGAACTGATGAAGAGTTTAAGTGGCACGATTGTCAAACCTACATCTTGAACTTTTCTATGCCATTTTTTCAATTCACGTCGGTTGAGTAATAATTTTCTAGGATTCCTAGGTTTGTGATTGTAAAAATTGCCATTGACAAATTCTTCAATATACATATTGACTGCAAAAAGTTCGGCTTGCTCGTTAAATTCGCAAAAACTCTCCGTTATCCGTGCTTTACCCAATCGGATGGATTTGATTTCTGTTCCGGTCAAAACCATACCTGCGGTGATGCGTTCCATGATTTCGTACTCAAAGAACGCTTTCTTATTTTGGATATTGATGGTATTGGGTTTCAATATTTTCGGTTTTAAAACAGTAATAAATAATATAAATAGATACTTTTTTTTGAAATAAATTGGGAAAGTAATTAAAAAATCCACTTTTCAAAAAACAAAACTAATCAATTTTTAGTAGTTTTGCCGAATGCCTAAGAAAACAACTCAAAATACAAAAACACAAGCTACTTCAATGGGCTCGTTTTTTTCAAGCCGACAAAACCAATTTGTCTTTAGCTTGTTGATTATGCTATTGGCTATCTTGATGTTAACAGCTTTTGTTTCTTTTTTTAAGACTTGGCAAGTCGATCAAAGTATCGTCACTGAAATAGTAGATAAAAATATAAAGGCTGAAAATTGGATTGGAAAAATTGGGGCTCAAATCAGTCATTTTTTTATATTCAGAGGATTTGGACTTGGTGCTTTCATCATTCCATTATTACTATTTTTATTTGGATTGTACATTTTTCTCAAAGTAAGCTTGCTTAGATTGATCAAACCGATGTTTTTGGGCTTACTTTCCATGATTTGGATTTCATTATTATTCGGATTTCTCAATTTAGAAAATCCCATTTATGCCGGTGTAGTAGGATTTGAATTGAATCAATACCTCATGTCCTATATAGGTAATCCTGGTGTTATGGCTATTCTATTTACAGTTTTGATTACTTTTCTAATCATACAGTTTGGTTGGAGTCCAGAAACTTTTATGAATTTATTTCCTAAAAAATCTACAGATACCGAACTTGAAAATGAACCCAGTTTGGAAGTGGATTCTAAATTGAAAGTTGGAACAGAAATCATTCCTCCTGTAGAAGTTTATACACATAAAGAAGAGATTATTGCCGATAAAACCAATGCAACTTTTGATTTTGAAGTTGGTCAAGAAGAAGAAAAAGTAAGACATTTTCCTTTTTCAGTCGAAGAAGAGGATGATGATAAAGCTTTGGAGATTGTTTTGAAAAAAGAACCCGAGGAATTGGTTGAAGAAAATTTATCAGATCGATTGTTGAAGGATTTTGGTGAATTTGATCCCAAATTAGAATTGAGTCAATATAAATTTCCAACCTTGGAAATGCTCAAAGAATACAATGAAACCATTTCCGTTAATCCGGAAGAATTACAAAAGAATAAGGATAAAATTGTAGAGACTTTAAAAAACTACAATATTGGAATTTCTCATATCAAAGCTACTGTCGGACCAACAGTTACCTTATATGAAATCATCCCACAAGCAGGTGTTCGGATTTCCAAAATTAAAAATCTGGAAGACGATATTGCACTTTCTTTATCGGCGCTTGGCATCCGTATCATTGCACCTATTCCCGGAAAAGGAACCATCGGAATCGAAGTTCCCAATGCCAATCCTACTTTGGTTTCTATGCGTTCGGTAATTGCATCGCAAAAATTTCAAAGTGCAGAAATGGATTTACCTATTGCTTTGGGTAAAACGATTTCCAATGAAACATTTGTATTTGATTTGACCAAGATGCCGCACTTATTGATGGCAGGCGCTACCGGACAAGGTAAATCGGTTGGTTTGAATGCCGTTATGGCATCTTTGATTTACAAAAAACATCCTGCCGAAGTTAAGTTTGTGTTGATTGATCCCAAAAAAGTCGAATTGACTTTGTACAATAAAATTGAGCGACATTATTTAGCCAAACTTCCCGATACAGATGAAGCTATTATAACAGATACACATAAGGTAATCAATACGTTGAATTCACTTTGTTTGGAAATGGATGATCGATACGATTTGCTGAAAAATGCCATGGTTAGGGATATTAAGGAGTACAATAGAAAGTTTAAGGACAGAAAACTCAATCCTGAAAATGGACACCGTTTTTTACCCTATATCGTTCTTATCATCGATGAATTTGCCGATTTGATCATGACTGCCGGAAAAGAAGTTGAAACCCCGATTGCTCGTTTGGCTCAGCTGGCTAGAGCCATTGGCATACATTTGATAGTGGCTACTCAGAGACCTTCGGTTAATGTCATTACCGGTATCATCAAAGCCAATTTTCCAGCTCGAATAGCTTTTAGAGTTACATCTAAGATTGATTCCAGAACCATATTAGACACGCAAGGAGCAGACCAATTAATTGGTAAAGGAGATATGTTGTATGCTGGTAGAAATGAATTGATTCGATTACAATGTGCTTTTATTGACACACCTGAAATCGAGAAAATTACTGATTTTATTGGTTCCCAAAGAGGTTATCCAAGTGCCTATGTTTTACCCGAGTATTTCAGTGAAGATGGAATTCCCAATATAGACATTGACATCGATGACAGAGACCAACTTTTTGAAGAAGCGGCTTATATAATTGTTCGCTCACAGCAAGGTTCGGCATCATTATTGCAAAGGAAGATGAAGTTGGGATACAACAGAGCCGGAAGGCTTATAGATCAAATGGAAGCTGCAGGAATAGTCGGTCCATTTGAAGGAAGTAAAGCCCGTCAGGTTTTAATTTCTGATGAGATTAGTTTAAAACAATTTTTAGATAACGAAAGAAACAAGAATTAGAATGAAGAAATTATTCGCTTTGTCAATTGCCCTATTTTTGGTGGCAATTGGATTTGCTCAAACAACAGATAAATCCAAAACGCTGTTGGATGAAGTTTCAACCAAAATATCAGCTTACAAAAATATTCAGATTAGTTTTGATTACAGTTTGGATAATGATAAGGAAAAAGTGCATCAAAAAACCTCTGGCACTGTCAATATACAAGGCCAGAAATATCACTTAAATTTTATGGGCGTTGAAAAAATTTACGATCTCAAAAAAGTGTACACCATTGTTCATGAAGACGAAGAAGTCGTAATTTCTAATCCAACAACTGAAGAGAATGAGTTCTCACCTAGTAACATTTTGAGCTTCTATAAAAAAGGATATAAATATGCTTGGGATAAAGCAGTAACCATCGAAGGTAAAAAGATTCAATACATCAAATTGATTCCTATTAAAGCAGGAGATGTCACCTATATCATGTTAGGAATAGATTCGCAAAACAAACAAATCTATCAAGTGGAATACCTAGACAAGAAAAATACCAAAACTACTTTAAAAATTAAAAGTTTTAAACCTAATGTAGAAATGTCTCCAAAAGAATTCGTTTTTGACGAAGCAAAATATAAGGACAAAGATTATACGATTACTAGGATGTAATATTTTTTATTTTAATAATCTCAATACAGATCCTCGATGCAAAATATCGAGGATTTTTTTTTTTTAAAAGGTTGGTTTTTTTATTGTAATAAAGAATTTTGAAACTTTGCAATTAGTTTACATAAAGTTAATATCCTAATTAATTAAACTTTTGAATCTAAATTGGTTGATATTTTACAGTTTAGTTTGCTTAATTAAACCTTCAATTTTAAATAACTTTGGA
>JAABRF010000076.1 GCA_011391075.1 Flavobacteriia bacterium
CTACTGTTGCATATACGCCAGTTTTTTCAGAGAAATCGATCACCATATCTTCCCATTGACCCAATTGAGAATAGGTATTGACACTCAATTTTTCTACGGTACCGGCTGTTCCATTTTCAATTTTGAATCGAAGTCCGGTCGCTTTGTATTTCAGCACTTTAACGTGAATATATTTATTATCAGTAAAGTCAGGATCAGGATCCACAACATGGCTAAAGAAACCTGCCCAAGCAGCAGCATCTGTTCCGGAGGTACGACGGGTAAATTTTACCACTTTTGAACTGGTATTGATGCCTGAAGGATTGGGATTGTCTACGACTACCATATCGGCATTGGATTGACCGGGACCATTGGAGAATACGTTTAATACAGCCAATCTATTGGTAGTTCCATCTTCACAATCTAAAAGTACATCAGGAAATACCGGATTTCTTTCTTTCAATTTAAGTGCATTGAGGTAATAGAAACCATTGGCATTTACGTTATTGGTACCTTTGGCAACATTTAAAACAATATTTCCTGATTCATCGGGAGCGATATCGCTGATGATACAGGTATTGGCACTATTGGAAGAAGGATTTAAGGTAGCACTTACGGTTGAAGCACCTACCACAGTATAAAGTGTTTCTCTGTTATCTGTGATGTCTTTACGTGAAGCAAAAATTTCAAAACTGTAAACTTTAGCCGGATTCAAATTTGAAAAAGTCAAGGCACCTGTTGGATTTGAATTATCACCATACACAGCATCCCTGGTTGCCGTAGATGGAAATATATTGGTACCTGATGGATTTAAAACACCCGATTCATTTGATTGACTGAAGGCATCAGAAACAGTAACATTATAGGTACTTGCTACACCCATATCATTTACTAAACCGGTAACAGAACCGGTAGCATGCCCATTCATATTATTCCAATTTCCAGGAGTTGGATAAAGTGTAGCATTGTAATTAATATCTAATAAATAATTTACATCGGTAGAACTTGCATTGGATTCATTATCATCGCCGGCTTTGACTACAGTATGCAAATCAGTACCCAATACTCTTTGTAATAATATCAAATGACCTGCATTATTCATATGTACACCATCACCCGAATCATAGGCAGCTAAAATATCATTACCTGCAGTATTGGCCAAACCTGTCCAAAAATCAATAAAATATCCCGGAAATGCAGTAGGAAGTGCCGTTACCATTTCTGTATGAATAGCCAATGCTGTAGTATTGGCTCCAAAATCTCGAGGTTGCACGGTACATATCCATGTGGGGATACTGGCTGCTAAAGCTGTATTTCTCACTAAGGTCAAATTGGCAATTTGATCATCCTTTGGATACCCCATATTAGAATCATTGGAAGGCATATTAACGATGATACCATCGGCGTTTAAAGCAATGGCTTTGGTTACATTTCTATTGACATCAATTGTTTCACTTACACCACCCGGAATAGTCGTTCCGGTAGGTAAAATATCATAGGTTGTATAACCGCCAACAGCCAAATTTTCCACGTAATATCTGGTATCGTGTTGGGTTAGATAATCACGATACATCCACACCCACGCATTGTCCACTGAAGTTGGTCCAGCTCCGGCAGCAGTTGAAGAACCCAAGACTACAATTTTATAACGTTTGTCTGTGTTGTCAATAATTGAAAATGGGTTTTCACTAACGTCTGTTGCTGTTCCAGAAGTCAATCTCACTTTACAGTTGGATGATACATTATAAGGAATGGTCCATACATATTTTCTAATATTGGCAGCAACTGTAGTCAATGGAATCCAAGTAGTACCACCATCAACAGAATAATCGATATTGATGGGATCCACTATATTTTGACCAGTCCAACTGATGTAAGGTTTTGAACTTGCATGCCATATTTCACCACCATTGGGATACACCAAACCCAATTCTGCAACAGGTACCGGATCAGCATAAGGTGCATCAGATTTTATCATTTGAATGGCGCCCAAATAATAGAAACCGGAAGTATCATTATTGTTTGGTCCTTTGGTAACAGATAGGGTAATTTTTCCTGAAGCATCGGGTAAAATGTTATAAATTTTGGCTACTTCAGAAGTATTATTAGCCGCATTTAATAAACCCGTCAAAGTATTGGTACCTGTGAAAGTGTATTGGGTTTCTCTGTTATTGGTGGCATTGATTCTAGAAGCAAATACTTTAAAAGAATAGTATTTTACCGGATCAAGACCCGTGAGTTCGATGCCTCCTGTAGGTTCTGTTGCGCCTCCAAATGGTACATTATTACCAAAGAAACTGTCCATAGTAGCAGTCGATGGAAAAGGTAAAGATGCATCGGGAGAAGTTGTACCGCCTGTATTTACTAAATTGAAAGGATCCGTAACTGTTAAAACTGCACCTGTGGCGGTTCCAGCATCATTAATCAGGTTCACTACTATTCCGGTTTGGCTTAAAGTAGTTTGGATTACGTTATTCCAATTACCAGGAGTATTGTTACTGGCATTAGAAAAATCAATTAAAGCATATTCCTGAGCATTCAAATGGGAACTCAGCAATACCATCATCAGTATAAAAATTCGCGTAATTTTATTCATAATATTAAATTTAAGGTTGATTATTTAATTAATTCAAATTCAGCTTTTAAGGTCTCTTTACTGTTTGTCCCAACGAAAACTTCAAATGTTCCTGGCTCAGCAACAAATTGTAAATCGTTGTTATAAAATTTTAAATCTTCTATATCTATATCAAAAGTGATTGTTTTCTTTTCCCCTTTTTTAATATCAATTTTTTGAAAGTTTTTGAGTTCCATAACCGGACGAGAAATACTTCCTACCAGATCTCTCAGATACAATTGTACTACCTCTTTCCCGTCAAAATTTCCAGTATTCTCTACTTGAACACTTATTTTAATCGTTTCATTTTCGTTCATTTTAGTATTGGAAAGAGTCAAATTGGAATATTTAAAATTGGTGTAACTCAGTCCAAATCCAAATGGATAAAGTGGTTCATTGGTTATATCTAGATAATTGGATTTATATTTTTCAAACCATTCATTACTCAAAGGTCTTCCCGTATTTTTACAATTGTAATACAAAGGGATTTGCCCCACATTTTGCGGAAAAGTAACCGGTAATTTTCCCGAAGGATTGACATCTCCAAAAACCACATCTGCAACGGCATTGCCACCTTGCGTTCCACCAAACCACACATTGAGTATCGCCGGTACATTTTCATTTTCCCATGTAATGGTAAGCGGACGACCGGTATAAAGTACTAAAACTACGGGTTTGCCCAATTTCAATAATTCTGCTAAAAGAATTTTTTGATTTTCAGGTAAATCAATATTGGAACGGCTCGAACATTCACCACTCATTTCGGCTCCTTCTCCCAATACAGCTACAATTACATCACTTTTTTTGGCAATTTTTAGGGCTTCTTTTCTGAGTTGAGCCGATGTTTTGGTAGAATCTATTCCCGATGTTCCCCATGTAATTCTAGCATCGTAATCTTTATCATCGACCACATTGGCTCCTTTGGCATATAAAATTTCGGCTTTATTGCCCAATACATTTTTGAATCCTTCCAAAACGGTTACAGATTCTTTATGTTCGGCTGCCACACTCCACATACCTGCCATGTCAAAACGGCTGTTGGCTAAAGGACCTATTAAGGCAATTTTTCCTTTTTTGGCTAAGGGTAATATTTGATTTTTATTTTTGAGCAGTACAAATGTTTGAGCAGCAATATCTCTAGCCACATTCATATTTTCTATAGTGGCAATTTCTGTTACGGCTCTATTTTCGTCGCAATATTTGAAAGGATCTTCAAAAAGTCCTAAATCGTACTTGGCTTCCAATATTCTTCTGCAAGCCAAATCAATTTCTTCCAAAGTAACTTTTTGTTCAGATAAAGACTTTTCTAAAGTACTCAAATAGGACTCGCCTACCATATCCATGTCGGTTCCGGCATGAAGTGCCATAGCCGAAACCGCTTGCAAATCACCCATTCCATGCGTTATCATTTCTTGAATGGCTGTATAATCGGTTACCACAAAACCTTTAAATTTCCACTGGTTGCGCAATACTTCAGTCATCAACCAACGATTTCCGGAAGCCGGAATACCATTGACATCATTGAAAGAAGTCATGATACTGCCTGCGCCTGCATCAATTGCGGCTTTATATGGAGGAAAATATTCGTTGTACATGCGTACCAAACTCATATCGGTGGTATTGTAATCACGACCTGCTTCGGCGGCACCGTATAGGGCAAAATGCTTCACGCATGACATGATGGTATTATTCTTCTTCAAATCATCTCCTTGATATCCTTTGACATAGGCTTCAGCGATGCGAGAACCCAAATAAGCATCTTCGCCGGCACCTTCAGCTATTCTACCCCAACGTGGATCACGGGCAATATCCACCATAGGTGAAAAGGTCCAGCAAATACCATCGGCACTGGCTTCTTGCGCTGCAATACGAGCCATTTTCTCAATCAAATTCATATCCCAACTACTGGCTAATCCCAATGGAATAGGAAACGTTGTTCTATACCCATGAATGACATCCATTCCGAATATTAAAGGAATTTTCAAACGACTTTCCTCAACTGCAATTTTTTGAATTTCCTTAATTTTACTTACAGATTTTACGTTTAGTAAACCTCCAACTAGTCCTAGGCGAATTTTACCGGCAATATCACTATTGTTGGCTTCACCGGTTTTGATATCACCCGAACCCGGAAGGTTCAACTGTCCGATTTTTTCTTGTAAAGTCATTTTGGACATCAATTCATCTATAAAAATTTCTTTTTCTGCTTTGTTTTGAGCATATGAATTGGATGATAAAAAGATAACCATCAAAAAGAATACAAAATATATTTTTTTGGATACCTGCATATTTACTTGTTAAAGTGTTATTTCTATTAGATTGTCTTGTGGAATTAACAATTTTTTAAAGTCATAGACCCCTAAAATGGCACCACCATTTCTGAATGGATTATTTTCCAATTCAAAATGGATTTTATTCCCGTTAATTTTTATTTGTTTGGGACAAAAACTATCCTTTTCAATGTTAAATTTGAATTTCAATTGAAACCCTTGATAGTTTAACATTGCCTCCAATCCGTTCATTTCTTTGGTTAAAACAGGATCAAAAATTACTTGTTTGCTATCTGCTCTAAAACCAATTAATTTTTTAATAATCAAACTGATGTATATTCCGGGACCGCTGGAGTAGACACGCCAACCACCATCTACAGTCATTTTACCATCCAAAACCTCTTGGTATTTGAAATCAGCTTCATAACGCGTAGAGAAAGTCACATCTGAACTGCTGTAATAACAATTGGCTTGACGCAAACTTCCTTGTTTTACAATGTTTTGATATTCCACCGGAATGGCTTGACGCAAGGCTTTGACAAATGCATCGGCTTTGCCCAAAATGGCTTGAGATTCAGCATAACGAATGTGTTCGTGTATATACATCAAACCTATTTCTCTTCCAAAAAAAGTACTGCTTTCGGCACGTTGGAAAATTTCTTGAATACCACCTTTATAACGCAAAGGTCTGTCCATCAATCTCGCTCCATCGGGACCTTGTAAGTATTGATCGATAATGGGTTGATGCGCTTCACCTTGTTCTTTGGTAAAAATACCGCTGATGATGCCTCTATTCATAGGCAACAGACTGTATTTAATTCCTGTTTTGGAATCACTGGGATGCAACAATACACTGATGTCACCATTGTCTTCCACATATCCGTATCCTGCCACTACGCCATCTTTTATTAAATAAGAATTGAAATCGGACTGTATATTTTGAATATGGGTAGCAAATTCATTTTCTTTTTCCTTATTGCCTAAAATACCATATACTTCTTTCATTTCCGAGAAAGCTTGGTAATTCATTTCCACCGTCCAAGATGAAATCAAGCGTTTGGCCAATTCTTCATTGACCGGTTGGAGTGAATCATTCCAATCGCCACCACCAAAAGGCACCAAAGCAGTTCCCTTGATATAGGAATCTACAATCATATGCATCAATCTGTCGATATGCTCTTGAATTGTGCTGAGATTTGTATCATTGAAATAGGGAACTTTTTCCTCCAATATCGAGGTATCGCCAGTAGTTTTAATGTAATTGGCGGTAGCAATCATCACCCAATAATAGATATCGCCGTGGCAATCTCCTGCCCGAATGTGTTGATAAGAATCAAACATCCACCATTGTGGCCAATCGCCAAAAGTATTTTGATTGGCAAAAAGAGTTAACAAGACTTTTTTAGCAGCATCGTATTTTTCCAAAGCCAATAACAATTCAATCGGACCTTGTGATACATCTCTTGTTCCCCAAGCTGCTCCGCTAAATTGCTCCAAACCGTAAGGCGTAAGAAAATGAGTCATGGCATTCATACCATACCAAGGTAAAATGGTTTGAATGGCTTTGATATTTGTATCACTTCCATTGAGCTGCAAACCATTTCTCAATTTATCCCAAAAGTTTTCGGGAAATGCTGTATGCATTTGATTGAATTTTTCAACCACTTCGCCTACAAATTGCATTGAAAACTGATTCGTTTTTTCGGTTTCCAGTACAAAAAGTCCATTGGCTATGCTGTATGCTTCGGCCGATAAGCCATATTTTAAAGACGATTTTAGGTTGGATGCTTCCACATTAATTTGAAATTGTGCCTGCGGAAATTTTGATTTTATCATTGAATCATCAGTCGGTACAACGTTAAAATGCGTATCATTTAATCCATAATGCACTTGCCAAGTATTGGTTTTATCAAAATCGTGAGAAACGACAATTTCCACCTGTTTACCTTCTAAAACTTTAAAAGTGGTTTCTACTACCGGTTGATTGACAAACGTTTTAGTAACCACTTCGATTATTCCATTTTCGTGTTTGTATATCCAACGGCAAAAATCCAATCCCATTTCAAAAGCGGACGGAATTCCCAATAAAAAATGTTGGTCGTCATATTTTACAAAGATGCGTTGACCGGATTCTAGATTGGCATTAAACTGACTGGTATTGATTGACAACAATACATTAAAATTGGTATTGCCTTGTGAGATGTGCGAGTTGAAAACACCGGTAGCAAAACAAGTCGTCGACATCACGTTTTCATTGGGTATGAAACCTAATTGAGATTGTAAAATATGCGCATGTGGCCTGTCAACTAACATTTCTTTTTGTTTGGAAACCACGTGATGATGATCTGCTGTAAAAAAGGACAACCATTGATCATTATGCCATTCTTTGTGTTGGATATTTTTTCCAAAAAAGTTTTCAATATCATTTTCATCCAAGTCAAAAACCGGTAAGAATTGATTTTGGTTAAACAAATTGGCTTGACCTTGTTTGGCATTGTTTTCGACCAATTGAATGGCTTCATTGGGAAATTCCTCTTGCAATTTTTTAAGCCATTTTAAATCTTTATCGGATGTTGCTTCGGCGTGATTGGGAAGGAAAATACCTACCAATGCTACTTGTTTCTTTTGATTGGGATTTAATATAAATGGTTTTTCTTGAATAGCCACTAATGGTGATTCTCCTGCTTTATTTCCGGAAAATGATTTTTGAGATAAAGCTATAGGTATGCCGGTTGCTCTATGCAAATTGCCATAAAATTGCATGCCATCGGTCAATCCGGTTGAAGCCGTTTGTAAGCTTGCCAACATCAGCCATGGATTACCTGTTGCTTCTTTTGTATTTTGTCTGCAAGCGATTACGGCTCCGTGTTCTGTGTCTTGTAATACAATTCTCTCTAGATATTGACTTACATAATATTCATTGACCA
>JAABRF010000077.1 GCA_011391075.1 Flavobacteriia bacterium
AGATGCTCAAGAAGCAGAAGAAGTTGAGGAAGAAGAAAATTAGTAATATTCACCTCTTTTCTTGACCTTTAAAATTAAAAAAACTCGTAATTCTTAATAAAATTACGAGTTTATACTTTTATAAAATTTTTCAGATATTACTTATCCTACTTTCACTTTAAAAGCCTTCATCTGTGGAAAATAAGCGGTTGAACCCAATTCTTCTTCGATACGAAGCAATTGATTGTATTTAGCCATACGATCACTTCTGGAAGCTGATCCGGTTTTGATTTGACCAGTATTCAACGCAACTGCCAAATCGGCAATTGTGCTGTCTTCGGTTTCACCTGAACGATGCGACATCACACTGGTATATCCTGCATTGTGAGCCATATTGACTGCTGCAATGGTTTCAGACAGCGTTCCAATTTGATTAACTTTAATTAAAATAGAATTAGCTGCACTGGTTTCTATTCCTTTTGAAAGTCTTTCTACATTGGTTACAAATAAATCGTCACCTACGATTTGAACTTTGTCTCCAATCGCTTTGTTTAAAGCAACCCATCCGTCCCAATCGTTTTCATCCATACCATCTTCTATGGAAATAATTGGATATTTGGAAGCTAACTCGGCTAAATATGCCACTTGCTCGGCTGAAGTTCTAATGGCTCCTTTGCTTCCTTCAAATTTGGTATAATCGTATTTTCCGTCTTTATAAAACTCTGAAGAAGCTGCATCAAGCGCCAACATAATGTCTTTTCCTGCTTTGTAACCGGCTGCATCGATGGCTTTTAAAACGGTATCTAAGGCATCTTCTGTTCCTTCGAATGTAGGAGCAAATCCACCTTCATCACCTACAGTAGTAGTCAATCCGCGTTTTTTAAGAATTGATTTTAAATTGTGGAAAACTTCAGTTCCCATTTTCAATGCATGTGCAAAATTGCTTGCTCCAACAGGCATAATCATAAACTCTTGGAATGCGATAGGTGCATCAGAATGCGAACCACCGTTGATGATGTTCATCATAGGAACCGGTAACGTTTTAGCACTTACGCCACCAACATAACGGTATAAAGGTAATCCCAATTCTTCTGCGGCTGCTCTGGCTGCTGCCAAAGAAACCCCCAAAATAGCATTGGCGCCCAATTTGGATTTGTTTGGTGTGCCGTCTAAAGCAATCATCATTTGGTCAATTTCTTCTTGTTCGAAAACTGACATCCCAACGATTTCGGGTGCAATGATTTCATTTACATTGGAAACAGCTTTCAAAACGCCTCTTCCCATATAATCATTTCCACCATCACGCAACTCCACAGCTTCGTGTTGACCGGTAGAAGCTCCTGAAGGAACTGCTGCTCTTCCTAAAATGCCGTTTTCTGTTACTACATCTACTTCTACAGTAGGATTTCCTCTTGAATCAAAAATTTGTCGTGCATGTACACTTAGAATGATACTCATGTTATTGTGTTATTAAGTTATTGAGTTATAAAGTTATTGAGTTATAAAGTTATTGGGTTATAAAGTTATTGGGTTATTGGGTTATTGTAGAGAGAAGGCACGCCTTGTCTAATCTATCAAAAAGGTTATTTAAATTTGGCCCCCAATTCGTTAGGGATGAAATTTGGTCATTTGGTTTTTTCCTTTAGATTTAACCCTTTATTTACACGTGACAAATTTACGCTTTTTTGTTTAAAATATGTTTGCCAAAGGCAATAAAAAGTACGCCAACGATTGAGATAAGTCCTCCAATGATGGCAATAGGCTCCGGAAACTTTCCAAAATACAAATAGGCACCTATCAATACAATCAAACCTCGCGTACTATCGAAAATGGCTTTTTGAGAAATGGGAATATATTGTAGTGCCAAATACCCTGAAACTGCTGCAAGAAATGGTCCCAACAAGGATCCTATTACGATGTTTTGCATGGCTCCATGTGAAATATTGAGACTTTCATCAAATATTAAAACTGATACAACAAAAAACAAAAACAAGAAAAAAGTACGATTCACAACCAAAACAATAGGAGATACTTTTTGAATATTCTTTTTGATAATCAAAGTGATGATCGTTGACGTTACTGCCATCATCAATACATATTGCGTTCCATCTACAAACATATTTTGCAACGTGTCGTTTCCTTTGTAACTGATGACAAAAGCTCCGAGCAAGGCCAAAACAATACCTACACTTTCCCATATATTAAATCGCTCTTTGAAGTATAATATACTGGCTATGATTATAAAAGCCGGCGAAATGTTACTGATGAAAGCTACTACCGATGGATTGGGAATGGTATGTATGGCCTTAAAAAAGAAATACGTATCCAAAATATCCAACAAAGCCAAAATCACCAAAACAATATACAGTTTGCGTGGTATTTCCTTGAAAATGTAAAAGGATTTCTTGTAAACCAAATATAAGGTAATCCAAATCAAAGCAAAGGCAAACCACCAAAATCCAAATTGTATATAATGGACTTCTTGCAAAGCTGCTTTACTAAAAATATAAACATTTGAAACTGCAAATAAGGAAGTTAAGGCCAATAAAAAGCCTTTTAAAGAATTGGAAATTTTAATCTGCATGTTCTTATTTTCAAGATATAAACCGAATCATCGGCATAGGGTAGAAAAAGCATTTGAAAGTTCATTTGAACCCATTCAAAAAGAATAAATTCAACGCTTTTTTAAAGGGCAAAATTACAATAAAAAAACCATTTACAACTCAAAAAAGATAGTCGTAAATGGTTTTTTATAATTGCCTAAATGCCGCTATAAACTAATGGAAATATACTCAACCCTATTATCTGTATTGAGAATTTGCAACGTGACATATGGATTGTCTTTATACATTCTCAAATATTGTTCAACATCATCCACTTTGGAAACTTTCTTGCGTTCAACTGCCAAAATAACAGCACCTTCATTGATTCCATATTTTTTAAATGAATCGTTGTTTAACTTTACTATTGAAACCCCGTAAGTAATGTTATACTGTTTTTTCTGTTGACTACTCATTTCGGATAATTCCATTCCCAATACATTGTCAATAAATTCAGTGGCTCCATATGTTTCTTTTCCAAATTCATTTTTTAATACCACCGGAATTACTTGTTCTGTTCCATTTCGCAATACGGTAACTTGAATTTGATCGCCTGGTCGGTGGGCATTCATTTGTCCGTTTAAATCGGCTAACTTTTTAATTTTGACATTGTTAATTTGAACAATGATGTCATTAATTTTTAAATCGGATTCTGAAGCAGCTCCCTTTTCAATTATTTTATTGATGTAAATCCCTTCCGTAACTTCAGTATTTAATTCTTTAGCATTTAAGGCATTGAGTTCCACAAAACGGATTCCCAAATAAGCACGTTGGGTGTTTCCAAATTCAACTAAATCTTCTACTACTTTTTTGGCAATGTTGGAAGGAACAGCAAAAGAATAACCTACGTACGAACCGGTCTGCGAACTGATAGCGGTATTGATTCCGATTAATTCACCGCGAGTATTGACCAAAGCACCTCCACTATTTCCGGGATTAACAGCGGCATCTGTTTGAATGTAAGATTCAATTCTTCCGTTATTGCCCAAATCTCTTCCTTTGGCACTTACAATACCTGCTGTAACAGTGGAAGTCAAATTATACGGATTTCCAACTGCTAAAACCCATTCTCCCAATTTGACTTGATCGGAATCGGCAAAAGTGATGAAAGGCAAATCGGTAGCTTCAATTTTAACCAATGCGATATCGATGGCTTCGTCTGAACCTATGAGTTTGGCTTTGTATTCTTTTTTATTATTGAGTGTGATGGAAATTTCTGTAGCATTGGCTACCACGTGATAATTGGTAATAATATAGCCATCAGGGGAAATGATCACACCACTTCCGGTTCCTACTTGCGTATACTCCCGACCTTTATTGGTCCCATAAAAAAACTGTTCAAATGGATCTACATACGTTTGAACAGCCGTGTTTTTGACGTGTACAACGGCATCTACTGTGGCTTCAGCGGCATTGGAAAAATCGGAATTTTCCGCCGCAATCAATGGATTGTTATTAAAAGCGGTTTTTACAAAACCATTGCCATTTTCGGCATACTCTACTAAATTTTTGGGTTCTAAAAACATTTTGTAGGCACCCAAAGTAATTCCTGCTGATAACAGAGCGATGGCTCCGTAAGAGAAAATGTTCTTCATTTGTTTAAAAATTTAACTTTAAAAATTTAAAAATCACATTGCAAAAGTAATGCAAATTGTCAATTGTTATTAAAAACTGAAAATTTGTCATTTCCTTATTGACACTTCAAAACTATAAAGGTTTTTCATTCCAAAAAAATCTGTTAAGTGAACTTTAACTTTTTTAACTTTTTGTTTAAACTTTGAAACTTAGATGATATTAAAAATCTCGCATTTTTGTTTAGTTTTGCTACATGAATATTACATTTCAAAAATACCACGGAACCGGCAATGATTTCATCATGATTGACAATCGGTTGTCGGTGTTTGACGGAACGAATCACAAACGTATCGCGCAACTCTGCGACCGACATTTTGGAATTGGCGCCGATGGTTTGATTCTATTGGAAACATCCGAAAAACATGATTTTGCCATGCGTTACTACAATGCTGATGGTTTTGAAGGAAGTATGTGTGGCAATGGTGGCCGTTGTACGGTTCATTTTGCGCAAGCTTTGGGTTTGATTTCAAACCAAACAACTTTTGAAGCCATTGACGGTTTGCATTATGCTGAAATTGAAAATGGCATTATCTCCTTGCAAATGGGCGATGTGACAGCAGTTGAAGTTTACGAATCCCATTGTTTTCTCCATACTGGTTCGCCACACCATGTAGAAATGGTAAACAATATCATGGATTTTCCGGTTTATGAAGTGGGAAGACAAAAACGGTACGGAGCTCCTTATTTTGAAAATGGTAGTAACATCAATTTTGTAGAGCCTATAGATGCCAAAACCTTCAAAGTGAGAACTTATGAACGTGGCGTTGAAAACGAAACTTTGAGTTGCGGTACAGGTGTAACTGCCACTGCAATTGCGCTTTATGAAACCGGAAAGATAAAAACCAATCAAGTTACTTTGGAAGTTATGGGTGGCCAACTGGAAGTGTCCTTTGAAAAAATTGGAAACGTATATGAAAAGGTTTTTTTAAAAGGTCCGGCTACATTCGTATTTGAAGGCTTTTTGAAGGAATAATTGGTAAAATCTAATGCCTTTAGATTACAAAAAGAATTTAGAAATTGAATTTACAAGGAAAAAACATAATACTCAGGCTACTCGAACCAAGTGATTTGGATTGGTTGATGGAAGTTGAAAATGACGAAAGTTTGTGGCACTTGAGTAATACGTATGTTCCATTTACTAGACAGCAATTGACTATCTATATTGAAAATGCTCATGCCGATTTGTACGAAGCACTTCAAATGAGATGGGTAATTGTTAATCAAGGTCAAAATATTGGATTGATTGACCTATTTGATTTTGATTTATTCCACAAAAGAGCCGGAGTTGGCATTTTGATAGTGCAAGCATTTCAAAACAAAGGTTTTGGACGAGAGGCCTTGCAGATTATAATCCATCATGCTTTTCAATATTTGAAATTACATCAATTGTATGCCCATATCAATGCCGACAATTTGCCTAGTTTGAAATTGTTTCAAAGTCTAGGATTTGAAATAAACGGCACCAAGAAAGATTGGAATATATATGATTCTAAAACTATAGACGAACATTTTTTACAACTCTTCAACCCATATGAAAATCAAAACTAAACTGAGCTTTTTATTCCTCATTGTTGTTTTACTGGTTTTTGCAGCTTTTTTTGTATATCAAAAGATTTTTCACAGTAATGTAACAGAAAATGCCATAGTGTATATCAAAACGGGTTCCGATTTTGACGATGTGCTCCATGTGTTGGAACCCTATTTAAAAAACAAAGATTCATTTTTGCTGCTGTCCAAAAGAATGAAGTATTCCCATATCAAACCCGGACGATATGAAATCAAATCGGGAATGAATAATGTGGAACTCATTCGGATGCTACGCGCCGGTTTGCAAAAACCCATCAAGATTTCATTCAACAATCAAGAAACTTTGGAGAAATTGGCAGGTAGGCTATCCCAACAATTGGAACCTGATTCTCTCCAATTTTTAGAAATTTTCAAAGATGAAAAGTTTTTGAGTGAAAATGGTTTTGATAGAGCCAATGCTATAAGTTTGTTTATTCCAAATTCCTACGAGTTTTATTGGAATACTTCTGTCGAAAAGTTCAGAGATAAAATGCTCAAAGAATATCAAAAATTTTGGAATGAAGACAGAAAAGCCAAAGCTCAAAAACAAAATT
This sequence comes from Flavobacteriia bacterium, assembly GCA_011391075.1. Taxonomy (GTDB): domain Bacteria; phylum Bacteroidota; class Bacteroidia; order Flavobacteriales; family Flavobacteriaceae. Next base: position 6,335 of record JAABRF010000077.1, read on the forward strand.
TGACACCATTACAAGTAAGTACATTGGCTTCCATTGTACAAAAAGAAACGGCTACTGTATCTGAACGTAAAACCGTTGCAGGCTTGTATCTCAACAGATTGCGAGATCAAATATTACTTCAGGCCGATCCAACTGTAATTTTTGCTCACAGACAAATCAAAGGTCAGGATTATGAAATGAAAAGGGTTTTACTCAAAGATTTGGAAATTGATTCTCGATATAATACGTATAAATACGAAGGCTTGCCGCCGGGACCAATATCTATGCCCGATATTTCCTCCATCGAAGCCGTACTCAATCCCGAAAAACACGATTATTATTATATGTGTGCCAGCGTAACCGATTTTGGCAAACACGCTTTTGCCAAAACATTAGCCCAACACAATATTAATGCTGCCAAGTACCAGAAATGGGTAGCGGAGCAGGGATATTAAATCATAAAAAATGGATTTAATGCTTTTTGGTTGCCTATTCATCTATAAAATACTTACCCATTAATAATTGGTCGATTTATAATCCGAAACCATTGAAATATATTATTTTATTTTTCAATTTATCAATCCTTTGGAGTTGTCAACAAAACACAACTCCTAATACTTCCATTACACCACTTCAAGAGGTAAAATACGCCAAGGGTTTTAGTATTCAAACCTATCCTCATTACCAAAAACTCACGATTCATAGGGCTTTTATAGGTGATGCCAAAGCATCTGTATATTATTTGATTTCCCATACACAATCCATTCCCGATTCTCTCCACGGAAAAAACATCATCCGAGTACCCATACAAACAATAGTAGTAACCAATACTTCTCACATACCCATGTTGGAAGCTCTTGGCGTTGCGCATACACTAATTGGCTTTCCCAATACCGATTACATATCCTCTCCACTAACCCGAACGCGAATCGAACAAGGAAAAGTTCAGGAATTAGGAAATGAGCAAGCTATGAATACAGAAATATTATTGAATTTACATCCCGATGTCGTCATTGGTTTTGGAGTAGACCATCCATCCAAAATGTACGAGAACATTGACAAAATGGGTATTCCCGTCATTATGAATGCCGATTGGATGGAAGAAACGCCTTTGGGAAGAGCAGAATGGATCAAATTTTTCGGATCTTTATATGATAAAAGTTGGGAAGCCGAACAATATTTCAATACTATAGATCAAAATTATCAAAAACTCAAAAAATTAGCTCAAAAAAGCCCGGAAAGACCAACTGTTATGAGTGGTTCCCTTTTTCAGGATGTTTGGTATACCGCTGCAGGAGAGAGTTTTTTAGCTCAACTACTACGAGATGCTCACGCACACTATCTCTGGGAAACAACCAAAGGAAATGGTAGTTTGTCACTCAGTTTGGAAAGTGTTTTGGAAAAAGGCCAAGATGCCGATTTTTGGATGGCACCAGGAGATTTTTTGACCACAACCGATTT
>JAABRF010000078.1 GCA_011391075.1 Flavobacteriia bacterium
TAGTAACTAAGTAGCGGAATGCTATAACTAACAGTGAAACGAAGTAACTAAATGGCGGAATGTAGTAACTAAGAGGTGGAACGAAGTAACTAACTAAAGTTTCGAATTTGACAGGTTTTAATTAACTTGAGCTTTTTCTTAATAACTAAATAATACATAAATAAAACAGTTTGAAGAAGTCGTTGATTTTTTACAAACCAAGCTCACTCGATATTGATATTTCTTTTAAAATAATGTTGGTCAATTATATTAAATGCAAAATCTTATATTTGCCCGTTTTAAAACCCATAAATTAAATTATAAAAATGTATAAAAAACTAAATTTTGGAATGGCTCTATTCATGATCTTGAGTTTAGTAGGCATGCAAGCACAAAGAGTTTTGGATGAAAAAATCACCTTTGTTGACACCCAATTTCCAATGGAACCACTTGGAAGTGAGTTGAAAGGATATTATTTTACCGCTAGCACACCCTATCCCGAAAACAATGATAAGATTAAAGATTTTGCCCAACAAAAGTTTCAAGAGGAATTGAAAAATTATCCTCAAAAAGTGGAAGAGTATAAAATCAAATACCAACAAGAATTGATTCAATATGAGAAAGACGTTGAAATAGCTCGTGAAAATTTCAGAATTGAAAATGAAGAATTCAACAAGATGAGTAAATTGGAAAAATTGGCCCTTTCCGATCAAAAGCCAACCCTTAAACTTCCTCCACGTCCCGAATATAGAATTCCGAATGAACCATATTACGTGGAACCTAATGTCAGTCAATCTATTACTTATGACCCTGTTGTATTGGCAAATACCTATTTGACACTCAATGGATTTAATGTAGGCGATAAAAATGATAAATTTGTTTTGACCGGTTCGGTTACCGTTCATCCCTTTGAATATATGGATCCCCAACAAAAAGTGGAAGAGCAATCTTATTTTGACACCAACACCAAGAAAACAGAGATTAAAAGAACCTATTATTATATAACTTCTTACAAAAGACCGGTAACACTTAGTCTATATTACAATGGTAGAGAATTGTACAACAAAATATTTGAACCATCGGCCAAGTTTGTGGAATTGAAAACTACTGAATATCCCAACAAATTTAATTTGGAAAAAAAATCGGTTGAAGATGTTATGTTGGAAGTGAATAGGTATATAAACAACCTTTATGGGTTCTCCAACATTACAACATCTGAGATTATAAGATATGTAAAAAATAAGGAACAATTGTATAATGATGTAGATGAAGCCAAAGAAATGGCTATTTTAGGATATAAAAATTTCAAAAACGGAGACCGAAATTCAGAATTGTTTGATGCTATTGATCTTTGGGAGACTATTTTAAAAGAATCCAACATGGAGGACAAGAAAGCTAGAATTGATGAAAACATCAGTATAGCTCTAATGTTTAATGTTTTGGAAGCGTCATTGTATTTAAATGATTTTGAAAAAGTGGATGATTATATATCACGCTTAGGTAAAATCAAATTGAATTATAGTGAAAAAGAAAATTTGAAATCTATTCAAACCCGAAAAGATGATCGAGAGAAACGAATGGAAGCAAACAAATAGCAAACAGAAAATCCAGCATTAATATTGGATACATCTAATAAACCACGACTATATAGTTGTGGTTTTTTTTTGTCAAAAGGTTAATCTAATTTCAAAATGTACATATATATAATGTAAATGTGGCATTATAAATTAAAATAAATTCACTCTTGAAGTTATTATAAGATTATTTGTTTAACTTTGTGTCAACAATATATACAAAATAACCCCATATGTCACTTCAATCCCTTACCACAGAACACATTTTAGAAAGACTTCGACAAGAAAACGCTTGGTGGGCAACCGGCCAAGTTGATGAAGAATTTGCTTTTTTACCCAAACGACAATATTATGACTTGATGTTTCCCTTGATACGGGATATTGTAACCCGACGCGCAGCAGTTTTAATGGGTCAAAAGCGAGTAGGCAAAACTGTTTTGGTTCATCAAGCTATTGATAGTTTGTTGAAAAAAGGAGTTTCCCCGCATCAAATTGCTTATATCTCATTTGAAAATCCCATGTTTAGAAAATATAAATTGAGGGAATTATTTGATATATGTAAAGATGCAACCGGTCAAAAAGAATCTAATGGATGGTACGTTATATTTGATGCCATTGAGTATCAAAAAGATTGGGAACTACAGTTAGAATCACTTGTAGACTCTTTTTCAGGTAGTAAATTTGTAGCTGTCGCATCAGCCAATATGACTCAAAATCTCAATGAAACAGGTTTTGGAAGATTTAATACAGTTTGGATTCCGGCATTAACTTTCTACGAGTACATTCATTTACAAAATTTACAGCATTTGGTTATTCCAACAGAAATTGAATGGAGAGGTAATATCACTAGTTTTTTTCAAAGTACCAACATCAATTTATTTAATGAGCATTTTATTAAATATTTGAATTATGGTGCTTATCCTGAGTTGCTTTGGTCAAAAAAGGCTCAAATTTCAATGCCACAATTCCTCAAAACGGATATCCTTCAAAAAGTAATTCAAAGTCCATTGACCTATGTAAATGGCGTACATAATTTGAGTGATTTATTTGCTCTTTTGTATCAAATAGCCTTGAATTCGGGTTGTGAATTTTCATTGGAGCAACTTTCTCAACAACTGGGGAATATTGAAAAGAATACGATTAAAAAGTATTTAAAGTATTTGGAAAGTATCTTCGTAATTCAAATAATTCAAAGAGTTGATTTGAACGGAAAACCCTATGAAAGAGTTAATTACATGAAAATATACCTTACAAATCCAACTTTACGAAGTGTAATTTTAGCTCCTATTTCGGCTACTGATAGTGTTATGAACCATTTATTGGAAACAGCTATTTTTTCTCAATGGGTATTAAAAAGTGGACAAGACGTTTTTTATGCCGGATGGGTCAATGGTCGTATGCAAGGAAACGTTGAGATGATAGGAAAATCACCAATAGATAAAGAATACCATTGGGCTTTAAAAATCCAATGGAATAATCGCTATTATGAATCATTTTTCGATTTAAAATCACTGTTTACTTATTGTGAGACTAATAAATTGAATGATGCATTGGTCACAACTATTGATAAATCGGGAAGCAAAATCAGTAATAAAGTGAAATACCATTTTATTCCCGCGGCACTTTATGTGTATTCATTGGGATATGATAGTTTGATTCACAAAGCCCATTTAAATTTTTAGGAACATTTGGCATTACGACAATAAAGGACAAAATTGACACAATTGTTAATATCTATTTGAGCAAACCGATTGTCAAAATATTTTTTTTGATTTAATTAGCATCTTAAAATTTTTGCATAAAAAGAAAATAAATCTCTATCAAATTTTAAATTTTTTATGGAACATTTCGTCGTATCGGCTCGTAAATACCGACCCCAAACTTTTGAAGATGTGGTAGGTCAACAAGCTATTACGCATACGCTCGATAATGCCATTGCCAACAATCATTTGGCGCAAGCGCTTTTATTTACCGGACCACGAGGTGTAGGCAAAACGACTTGTGCACGAATATTGGCCAAGAAAATCAATCAAATCAGTCAGGGGAATGTAGATCCTGATGAAGATTTTGCATTCAATGTATTTGAACTAGATGCAGCTTCCAACAATTCTGTGGATGACATCCGAAGTTTGACAGATCAAGTCAGGATTCCACCGCAAGTTGGCAAATACAAAGTATGTATCATCGATGAGGTACACATGCTCAGTGCTTCGGCTTTCAATGCGTTTTTGAAAACTTTGGAAGAACCACCGGCTCATGCCATTTTCATTTTAGCAACTACCGAGAAACATAAAATTATACCAACCATTTTATCTCGTTGTCAAATATTTGACTTCAAACGCATCACGGTCAAAGACATGAAAGACTATCTACATGTCATTGCAAAGCGTGAAAACATTGTAGCCGATGATGATGCTTTGCATATCATAGCCCAAAAGGCTGATGGCGCATTGCGTGATGCACTTTCCATATTTGACCGAGTAGTTAGTTTTTCGGGAAGTGAACTAACCCGACAAGCGGTCACTGAAAATTTAAACGTATTGGATTACGATACGTATTTTGCTACAACAGATTTATTGATTCAGAATGACATTCCCGGGGTATTGGTTTTGTTTAATGAAGTATTGAGTAAAGGATTTGATGCACATCATTATATCATGGGATTGGCCAGTCATTTTAGAGATTTAATGGTAGCCAAAGATGCGGCAACCATAGCTTTACTCGAAGTAGGTGATGCTGCCAAAAAGAAATATTTGGAGCAATCCAAGGCGACCCAACTCGTATTTTTATTGGAAGCCATCAAATTGGCCAATGACTGTGATCTCAATTATAAGACGAGTAAAAACCAACGTTTATTGGTCGAATTGACTTTGATGCAACTGGCTTCTATAACTCAAAATTTGGGTGAAAAAAAAAACCTAAATTCATAATTCCGGCATCTGTTTTCACTTCACAAGTACTCGAAAAACCAGTTTTATCTTCTTCCCCAACGGAAATACAATCTAATGTTCAAGCAATTCAAGAAATTCCTATAGAGGTCAAAATAGAACCTTTGCTAGAACCTAAACCTTTACCTACACAACTTCCAACAGGGGAAAGACGTCGTGCTTCGGCTTTGAGTTTGAGTACAGCTAATAAAAAAGAAGAAGTTCAAAATGGAGATGTCCCCAGTATAGAAGTTGATTTACCCAAGAATCCCTTTTCACAAGCCGATTTTTATGTGTATTGGAAAAAATACATTGAAATATTGACCAAGCAAGGAGAAAAAATGTTGTCGGCTATTCTCAATTCAACAGAACCGATAGTCGCAGAAAATAGCGTCACCCTAACCTACCCCAATGCGATGATGATGGAAGAAGTTCGAAAAAACCAAGGTCCTATTCTCAATTATTTGAGAGATAAGTTGCAAAATTTTTCCATCACTTTTGATTTACATTACAATGAATCAGATGAAAAGAGTTTTGTATATACACCACAAGAAAAATACGAAAAACTATTGGAAATCAATCCATTACTAGCTAATTTTAGGAAGCTATTGGATTTGGATCTATAATAAATATAATCTTTTTAATCAATGTCATTAGAACAAACCGCTATCAAAGCCACCTATTTCAGCATGATTGGCAATACATTGTTGGCCATTACCAAATGGATTGCCGGATATTTTGGAAATTCTTATGCCTTGATAGCCGATGCCATTGAATCCACTACTGATATATTTTCATCTTTTTTGGTTTTTTTGGGTATTAAGTATGCCAGTAAACCTGCCGATGAAAATCATCCTTATGGACATGGACGGATTGAACCGTTAGTTACGTTCTTGGTTGTAGTTTTTTTAGTGATTTCGGCAACTATTATCGCATATGAAAGCATCCAAAACATTCAAACACCACATGAATTACCCAAAAAATTTACTTTAATTGTTTTGGGAGTCATTATTATATGGAAAGAAATTTCGTTTAGAATTGTTTTATCCAAAAGCGAAAAGACAAAAAGTTCTTCATTAAAAGCCGATGCGTGGCACCATAGAAGCGATGCTATTACATCGGTTGCTGCTTTTATTGGGATTTCAATTGCGCTCATCATGGGAAAAGGTTATGAATCGGCTGATGATTGGGCTGCCTTGTTTGCTTCAGGTTTTATATTGTACAACAGTTATTTGATTTTACGTCCGGCTTTAGGTGAAATTATGGATGAACATCTATATGATGATATGGTAGATCAAATCAGAATAGTATCTCAAACAGTCGAAGGTGTTATTGAAACCGAAAAATGTTATGTAAGAAAAACAGGGATGAAATACTATGTTGATTTACATGCAGTTGTTAAAGGAGAAATCAGTGTAAAAGATGGTCATGAAATTTCTCATAGACTCAAAGATGCACTTCAAACCATGATTCCAGAAATTGCACAAGTGTTAATCCACATTGAACCGGATGATATGATTGATCAATAATATTGTCCATTATAAATTGTTAATAACATTTTAATATTTTTTATAAAAATATTTGTCAATATAAAAAATTGACTTATTTTTGAAACATGATAAATATCATAATTTATATGAATTAAAAAACAATTTAATCTTACCAAACCATGAAATATCAAATACTAATGCTATCGTATTTGTTATTTACCCAACCCACACTAGCGCAAGATACTTTATTATGGACTGTTGCAGACAACAGTACAGATTTTGAAAGTTATACATTTCAATCAGATGATACACCAGCTGATTTGACGTATAATATCGATTATAAAGAACAAACAAACTTTTTTGAAGGATTAGAATTAACTACTTATGATCTTTTAGGAAACTTTAAAAGAACATTTTATTTTAATAATTCATCACCACAAAATAAAACTATTGTTGATGAAAAATTAGACGATCAAAATAATTCTTATGTTTTGAGTTGTAAAACGAATAACAATCAAAAAATGATGGTTTTGGAAAAATATTCTGATTCTGATGTTTTACAATGGGAATTTAGTATTGAGTGCTTTTCAGGAACTATATATGATCCTCAAAGTATCAATATATTAGACGATAATAAAATTCTTATTGCTTGTTATAAACAAAACGGTATAGAAGAACGAGTATCCACTTTGTTTTACTTAAACTCTGAAGGAGAATTTTTATCTGAAATTGCTTTCAAATAGTTTTTCAAATATAAAAGCCACTTTAAAAGTGGCTTTTTTTTTAATTATTGGGTGATCCTGCATTTACCCAACTAGTAATTTGGTCAATTTTACAATCAGATAATTGAGGTTGATTGTAAGGCATCGGTACAAATCCATTGCTGTGATTGATTGTCCCTAAAAGTTTACCATTGTCTGCTATTGTTTTTACTTGCGTATAGTTAGTCAAGCTGAGATTTCCTTGAGGAGCCGTTCCACTGTGGCATCCTTGGCAATTATTCTGAATAATAGGTGAAATAGTTTGAGCAAAAGTAACCGCTGTTGTGTTACAATCTGAACATTCGTTGTTTTGAGCTCCTTGATTAATCCAGTTTTTAATCAACAGGATTTGAGCAGTTGTCAATCTACTATACGGATTTGGAGGCATCACGTCATCGTTGTCATTTTCGATTATCACTTCATACAGTTTTGAATCATTGGCATCAAATGCTTGAACTTCTTGCATAATCCCTGCATAGGTACTTAAATCTACTCCATCTTGAGCACTTCCACTTCCATGACAACCGCTAAAAGCGCAACTAGATTGGATGATGGGTAGAACATCGTTGATAAAATACACTGTATTTGGGTCACATTCCGTATCTACAATTGGTGGTTCATCGATTGGTTCATATAAAGAATCGTGTTTACAAGAAGTATATAATAGACTGGAAATAAATCCTATAAGAAGATATTTTTTCATTTTTTAAGTGTTTTCAGTTGTTTAATAAAATTAAAATGAACTATTCAATACTAGGAAGTTTAGGTCTTTTGATGGTGAATACTCTACTGAGATTGAATCCAAAATAAATATCTCCATCACTCCATTTACCGGTTGTATCTCCAATTAAAAATCTTTCAGTCATCCCTTTACTATT
>JAABRF010000079.1 GCA_011391075.1 Flavobacteriia bacterium
ATCAGGTCTTCTTCCATGAAAATATTGGGATTGTCTGTAACAGAATTGATTTCGGTGTATATGGTTTGAGCAACAAATTGTAATGTATCCCAAGTTGCACCATGAACTTGTGGAATACATCTAAAAGAATACGGATCTTGTACATGTACTTTGGCTTGGTTGATGATTTGGCTATTTTCGAGTAAATTTCTCATTCTTTCTGCCACTTTCATCTGACCTTTGTGTGGTCTAACGTCGTGAATCAAATGATGAAATGGTTCGATTCTGCCATCAAAACCTTCCAGCGAAAGCGATCCAATGATATCTGCAAAATATTGTAACCTAAAGGATTGTATGATGAGATAAACGCCGTATGCACTCATAAATTGGGTTCCATTGAGTAAAGCTAAACCTTCTTTGGATTGCAATTGAATGGGTTCCCAATACATCTTTTGATAGAGCATTTCAGTCGGCATTTTTTCACCTTTAAACCATACTTCGCCTTTGCCAATCAAGGGTAAGGTCAAATGTGCCAAAGGAGCCAAATCTCCGGAAGCACCAAGCGAACCTTGGGTAAAAATGACCGGAAAAATATCGTTATTGAAGAAATCAACCAACCGATTGACGGTTGCCATCTGTACACCGGAATGACCAAAACTCAAAGATTTGATTTTGAGTAACAACATGATCTTAATCAAATGTTGGGGTACTTCTTCGCCAATGCCACAAGCATGACTCATGACGAGGTTTTCCTGTAATTGTTGTAAATTTTCTTTTTCAATTTTCACATTATACAAGGATCCAAATCCGGTATTGATGCCATAAATAGGAGCTTCTTCATTCTGTAACTTATCATCCAAATAACTGCGACACAACATGATGTTTTTGATAAGTTCATCTGAAAGTTTAAGTTTTTGTTTTTCGGAAAGAATTTCAGAAATTTTCTTAAAACTCAATGGAGCTTTTGATAAAGTAAAATATTTTGGCATCATGTTTACAAAATTAATTTTACAAATTTCGTTAAAAAAATGAGTTTGAGCAAACTTATATTGCAAATACAAAATGCTAACAAAATTAGATTTGAAAAAACTGATATGGAAGAGGTGGGTTTGAGTGGCTTATGGGAGTTAGTATGATTGAGTTTACTTGCTTTAGGCGGGTATTGGGATAGTTAATGGTTATTAGATAGGTTATTAAGTTATTGTCCCGATAGCTATCGGGATTGGTTATTTAAAATCAGAATGATAATACACTTTTCATATTCTGACATACTAAAAAAATCACAATGGATAAAACTTTCAAAAATGAGTGCATTTTTTTTTCAACAATTCATAAAAATCAGGTTTTATTTCCTATTTTTTTTGCAAATTTGCACATCAAAATACTTAATCACATGAAAAAACATAATTTTGGTGCAGGACCATCCATTTTACCACAAGTAGTTATAGATCAAGCCGCTTTGGCATTGAAGAATTTTAACAACATGGATCTTTCCATTTTGGAGATTTCACATCGCAATAAGAATTTTATTGCAGTATTGGAAAAAGCTCAAAATTTGGCTTTAGAATTAGCCGGATTGAAAGATAAAGGATATTATGCTTTATTTTTACAAGGAGGAGCCAGCACTCAGTTTTTAATGGCTCCTTATAATTTCTTACCTATTGGAGGAACAGCGGGATATATCGATACCGGAACATGGAGTAGTGCAGCTATTAAAGAAGCTAAAAAATTGGGTAATGTTAACGTATTGGCTTCTTCTAAAGAAAACGCCTACAAAAACATCCCTAAAAATGTAGCTATTCCGGATGGATTGTCATATGTACACGTTACTTCCAACAACACGATTTATGGAACACAATTCAAAGAATTCCCCAAAGTAAACTGTCCGCTTTTGGTAGATACCAGTAGCGATATGTTTAGTCATGTAGTGGATTATTCTCAATTTGACTTGATTTATGCAGGTGCGCAAAAGAATATCGGCGCTTCGGGAACTACTTTAGTCTTAGTCAAACAAGATGCTTTGGGTAAATCGGGACGCGATATACCTTCTATGATGGATTATCAATTGCAAATTGCCAAAGACAGTTTGTACAATACGCCATCTGTATTTTCAATTTATGTTTCTATGCTCAATTTGGAATGGTTGCAAAATGATATGGGTGGTTTGAAAGGTATTGAGAAAGTTAATTTTGCAAAAGCCGATTTATTGTACAACGAATTGGATACCAATAAAAACTTTATTCCTTATGTAGACAAAGCTGACCGTTCTATCATGAACGTCACTTTTAATTTGGCAGATGAATCCTTGAAAGAACGATTTGACAAATTGTGTAGTGAAGCCGGTATTTGGGCGCTAAGCGGTCACAGAAGTGTGGGCGGATACAGAGCCAGTTTATACAATGCTTTACCATTAGAAAGTGTAAAAGTATTGGTAGATGTGATGAAAGCTTTATAGTAGCTATTTTCCGAAATTAAGTTTACCAAATAAAAGGTTCAAAATTCTGATTGAGTTTTGAACCTTTTCTTTTTCTTGTATTTTATTACCTAAAATCCGCAAAGATCTTTATTAGTGTATATAAATCAGCAGCCTACAAGCTATTTATAAATTATCATAAATTCGTGAACCTGCCTAGCCGATGAGGCTGGTTTGTGGCTTTTTACATTTTCTTTGCTGATTTAAGTAATTTCCAAAACAATCAGAACTTATATTTTGACAACATGTTGAACTTTTTTCATTATTCCATGCATTTTGCAATAATCAATTTTGGAATTTGAAATTTGGAATTTGGAATTTGGAATTTGGTAATTGGTAATTGGAATTTAGTAATTGGAATTTGGAATTTGGAATTTAGTAATTGGTAATTGGAATTTATATATTTTATACTTAATCGACAAATTATAGTTTCATAATCATCTCATTTTTAAACTTTTTCAAAAAAATGTTGTATTTTATTAAAAAATACGCACCTTTGCACCCAGTTTATAAAAATTCCAAATAATAAATTCCAAATTTCAAATTGAAACACTATTAATATTTAATTCAATAGTTATCAATATTTTATAATTATAACAAAACTTCATGATTACATTTAATGATTTAGGATTACCTGAATTGGTTTTAGCTGCTATTAAAGAATTAGGTTTCGAAATCCCTACTCCCATCCAAGAAAAAGTTATTCCCAACTTACTCAATTCCAAACAAGATATTATTGGATTTGCTCAAACCGGAACCGGTAAAACAGCCGCATTTGGTTTGCCTGCCATTGCCCTCACTGAAATTGACAAAGCATATCCGCAAACTTTGGTATTGGCTCCCACACGTGAGTTATGCCTTCAGATTACAGCCGATTTAAAAAAATATTCCAAATACATCGACGGGATGAATATCGTTCCGGTCTATGGTGGAAGCAGTATGGATACGCAAATCAGAAGTTTGCAAAAAGGAGCACACATTGTTGTGGCTACTCCAGGACGTGCCAAGGACTTGATCAACCAACGCAAATTAGTTCTCAACAGAATTGAAAGAGTGATTTTGGATGAAGCCGATGAAATGCTTTCTATGGGATTTCAAGAAGATTTGGATTATATCTTGGATACCACACCCGATACCAAACAAACCTTGTTGTTTTCAGCTACCATGTTTGGGGACTTAAAACGCATCACTAAAAATTACATGACCAATCCTTTGGAAATTTCGGTTTCCAAAATGAATTCAGGTTCATCCAATGTGAACCACGTGTATTATATGGCGCATGCCAAAGATCGCTATGAAGTATTGAAACGTGTGGTTGACATGAATCCAACGATTTATGCTATTGTATTTTGTCGCACCCGCCAGGAAACAAAGGATGTAGCCAATAAATTGATGCATGATGGTTACAATGCCGATGTTTTACATGGAGAATTATCACAAAATATGCGTGATGACGTCATGAACCGTTTCCGTAAAAAACAAATTCAATTGCTTGTTGCTACCGATGTGGCGGCACGTGGATTGGATGTAACCGAATTGACGCACGTCATCAATTACAATTTACCGGATGATGATGAAATTTACACACACAGAAGTGGTCGTACAGGCCGCGCAGGAAATACGGGAACTTCGGTTGTAATTTTACACAGCCGTGAGAGTAGAAAAATCAAAGATATTGAGAAGTTTTCGGGTATCTCTTTTACACAAGAAAGTGTTCCTACCGGAATGGAAATATGTCAAACCCAACTTTACGTTTTGATGGATAAAATCAAAAGTATAGAAGTTGACGAAAAACAAATTGCCCCATATCTGGATCAGATTTATGAAAAATTGGAAGGTTTGAGTAGAGAAGAATTAATCAAACACTTCGTATCTGCTGAGTTCAATCGATTCTTGACGTATTATAAGAATGCTCAGGATATCAATATCAATCATGAAGCGTCACATAATGTATCTAGTCGTAGAGGAAATTCAACTTTTACGCGTTTGTTTATCAATATTGGAAAAAGAGACAATTTGAATCCTGCTCGTTTGATTGGATTAATCAATGAAGCTTTGGATTCAAAGGAATCTGAAATAGGAAAAATTGAAGTCTTAAATAACTTCTCATTCTTTGAAATTGAAGAAGCTCAAGTAGCGCCTTTGATGGAAAAATTGATAGGCGAACCATATGGTAATGTACAATTGGCTTTGGAGATATCTAAAGAAAAGAAAAGCGGTGGCTCTAGAGGTGGAGGCGGTTCACGAGGTGGCTGGTCCAATGCCGGTGGAAGAGACCGAAATGAAGGTTCGAGAGGTGGAGACCGTTCCGAAAGTAGAGGCGGTAACAGAAGTTATGGAAATGACAGACCAACCGGTTCAGGTGATCGTCCCGGAAGAAGAAGTGCAGGAAGTGATAAACCAAAATCTGATCGTTCACGCGGTGGAGACAAACCACGTAATGGTGGTGGAAAAGGAGCTCGTCGTGGTGGATGGGGGAAATAGAAGAATTAGAAATTAGAAGGTAGAAATTAGAAGGTGGAAAGTGAGATTTCTACCTTTTTTTTATGGTTGAATGCGTTCTATTTTCCAATTGTAATCAGGTTGCAAGGTATATCTGATTCGATCGTGCATGCGATTGGGTCTGCCTTGCCAAAATTCGATTCGGGTGGGTTTTACTAAGTAGCCACCCCAATTTATAGGTCGGGGAATTTCTTTCCCTTCAAATTGCTTTTCAAAATCAGCTAATTTTTGATCCATCAATTCACGCGAAGCAATGGATTTGCTTTGCTCAGAAGCCCATGCTCCCAATTGACTTCCTCGCGGACGACTTTCAAAATAGCCATCGGAAAGGTTTTCGGGTAATTTCTCTATTTCTCCATTGATGATGATTTGACGTTCGGTACGCGACCAATGGAAACTCAAACAAACTTTAGGATTTTCGAGTAATGCCAAGGCTTTTTGGCTGTCATAATTGGTATAAAAAACAAAACCTTCCCAAGTATATCTCTTTAATAAAAGTACGCGATTAATAGGTTGCATATCCAATCCAACGGTTGCAACATTCATCGCATTGGCTTCTCCCAATTCCTCATTTTCGGCATCGGTGTACCAAGTACGGAATAATTCAATTGGATTTTCAGGTACCTGCGTTTCCAAGAGTTCCTTTTTTTGATAGACTTGACGTTTGTTGCTTAAATCCATATTATAGAAAAGAGATTATTGAAAGGAAAAGGAAATTTAGAAAATTGATTAATTATCAGATTTTAATTTGGTTTCTTACTAATTAAAAACAACCCTACAAAAGTAATCAATCCATTGAGTAGTAACAATTCAAATCCGATTTTATAGCCATTGAATAAATAGGTAGAATATTCACTGATAAAATAACAAATTACAGGTGATAAAACGGCTATAAACGGAACGACTCTATCTATTACTTGGCGTTTGCTCAATATACCAAAGGCAAAAATTCCCAATAATGGTCCGTAAGTATAGCCGGCTACAGTAAATAATTTATCGATAACGGCTCTATCATTTATGAGACTGAAAATATAGATGACCAAAAATAGTATGAAGGCAAAAACCAAATGGACTTTGTGTCTGATATTTTGAGCTTGTTCTTCTGATAGATTTTCTTTTTTATCCAATGCCAAAAAATCAATGGAGAAAGCAGTTGTCAAAGATGTAAGCGCTCCATCGGCACTGGGATACGCTGCTGAAATGAGTCCAATGATGAATACAATTCCAGCCAACGGACTCAAATATTGAATGGCTATCATGGGAAATAAATCGTCAGAACTTTTTGGTAAGGCTATTCCTTTGCTTTCTACCAATACATATAAAGCCGCTCCCAAGAATAAAAACATTAGATTGACAAAAAACAAAGCAATACTAAAAGAAAACATGTTTTTTTGAGCATCTTTCAACGTTCTAATACTCAAATTTTTCTGCATCATCTCTTGATCAAGTCCTGTCATCGCTATGGCAATAAAAGCACCACTGATCAGTTGTTTCCAGTAATATTGACGGCTGTTGATGTCGTAGTCCATCACTTGTGATAGTTCGCTATGCCAAACATTTTGCACCAATTGTCCAAAAGACATATTCATTTCCTTTAAAATCAAAAAAATGGAAACAACTACTGCTAGCAGCATAAAGGTAGTTTGTAAGGTATCTGTCCAAATAATGGTTTTAATACCACCTCTATAGGTGTACAATATGACCAGTGCCAAAAATAAAATAATGGTAACTATAAAGGGAACGTGCCAAGCATCAAATACAAACGTTTGCAGTACGTGTACCACCAAATAAATTCGAAAAGAGGCACCGATAGTTCGAGATAAAATAAAGAAAAAAGAACCCGTTTTATGAGACCAAGTTCCAAATCTTTGGTCCAAATACGTATAAATAGTCGTGAGATTTAAGCGATAATACAAAGGCATCAACACCAACGCAATAACGGCGTAACCAATCAAATAACCGATAACTACCATCAAATATTTGAAATGTGTATCACCTACCCAACCCGGTACAGACATAAAAGTCACTCCCGACAAAGAAGCTCCAATCATACCATAAGCCACCACCAACCATGGAGATTGTTTTTTGGCTACAAAAAAATTGGCATTACTCTGATTTTTACCTGTATGAAAAGCAATGTAGAATAAAACTAGGGAATATATACTGATGATGATTAATACGGCACTTGGTTGCATAAATGTTTGTTGAAAATTTTTCAAAAGTAGTCAATTTTGATAATATTAATTCCCATTATTTTGACTTCTTAGAATTGCGATTAATCATAATTGAGTAATAGTACACTTCATTTTATAAAAAATGTTAAATTTGTCAAACAAAAAACAAGAAATTGTTTGAATTGAAACTTTATTAAATTAACCGACAAATTTTATTACAATGGATTCACAAAAAGTTGACATGTTTCTCATGACCTATGGAAAGTATTTCCACTCTCATCATTTACAAACTGTTAGAGATAATCTATTAAGATTAGATGACAATCAATGGAGTATGATGCAATTACAACAGTACAAAGATCCTACAACCAGTTTGATTATTTCAATATTAGCAGGAGGGTTAGGTATTGATCGTTTTATGATTGGAGATACCGGAATGGGAGTTGGGAAATTATTGACATGTGGAGGATTTGGCGTT